>NZ_JBSGXB010000191.1:0-11808 GCF_053609185.1 Streptomyces sp. NPDC054956
CAGGTCGATCTGCGGATGCAGCGCCACACGGAAACCGACCGCCAGGTACTCGCGGCGCACGATGTCGGCGAACTCGAGGACCAGCTCCGGGTCGCGGACGGCCGCGAGGCCCAGTGCCTCCGGCCAGGCCGAGAAGGGGCCCGCGTGGAGCGAGGCGCCGACGTGGTCGCTGAACGAGTGGCGGGGGTCGGTGGAGAGCGTGACGGGGATGCCGAGGCGGGTGCCGGCGGCCATCTCCTGGACGGCGTTGTGCCAGCGGGCCATCTCGTACGGCTCCGCGGTGTCGACGAGGTTGAAGTGGTTCAGGGAGCCCCGCTGGATCATGTCGGCGAGGTCGGCCGAGATCGAGGGGGCGCCGGGGGCGGCGGGGGCGTACTCCTCGTCCTCCATCGCCGCGATGGTGTGGAACATCAGTCCGGCCTTCTCCTCCAGGGTCATCCGCGCGAGGAGGTCGGCGACGCGCTCGTCCACCGGCCGGGCGGGATCCCGGTAGGGGTGGCCGTCGCCCTGGGGCGGGGGGATCGTGCTCATGCTGTACGTGCTCCCGGATGAGGGGGTGGGGTGGCTGGGGCGGGGCGGGGCGGGGGCACGGTGCCCCGGCTTCAGCGGACCGTCTTGATGGGGATCACCGCGGCCGCGCCGAGCAGGGTGATCAGCGCGGCGGCGACGTACAGGCCGTCGTAGCCGAGCGCGCCGACGAGGAGGGCCGCGAGGAACGGGGCGATGATCTGCGGGCCGGCGTTGGCGATGTTGAGGACGCCCAGGTCGCGGGCGGCATCGGTGGCGCTGGGCAGCACGAGGGTGACGAGCGCGGTGTCCACGGCCATGTAACTGCCGAAGGCCAGGCCGGCGATGACCGTGAAGATCAGCATGCCGTTCCAGTCCGGCTCGAGGACCGGCACGAGCATCGCGAGCCCGCAGAGGGCGCAGGAGATGCCGACCAGCGGTTTGCGGCGGCCCAGGCGGTCGGAGAGCAGACCGCCGAGGACGGTGGCGAGCAGGGTGACCCCGGCGTCGATCGGGGCGATGAACGCGACGGCCTCGGTGGGGGTGAGCCCCTCGGGCAGCGCGATGTGGTCCTGGAGGATGTACAGCTGGAAGAGGGAGACGGAGAAGAAGCCCAGCATCATCAGGAAGCGGCCGATGAACACCCAGCGGAAGTCCGCCGACTTGAACGTGTCGGCGAAGGCGGCCAGTTGGCGGCCCAGCGGCGCCCGCTCCCGCTCGGGGGCCCTCCCCTCCCGGACGACCGCGGTGAAGAGCACGGCCGCTCCCGCGAGCACGGCGCCGAGCGCGAGGTAGCCGAGGGGGACGTCTCCGGGTACGAACGAGGTCGCCACGGAGATGCCGAGGGCCGCGCCGATCGGGGTGCCGATGCCGACCATCGCGGAGGCCAGACCGCGCCGTTCGGCGGGCACCCGGTCGGGGACGACCGCCGTGAGGGCGGCCTGGTAGATGTTCATCATCGCCTGGACCAGGCACCAGCCGATGGCCACGAGCAGGACGGTTCCGGCGGCTCCGAGCAGGGCCAGCGCGCCGAGGGCGGCCAGGCCGCCGCCGAGGATCCAGGGGTTGCGCCGGCCCGAGCGGTCGGAGAGGAGTCCCGTCAGGGGGTTGAAGAGGGTGGCGAAGATCGCGGCGACCCCGGAGACGAGTCCGAAGTTGGCCACCTTGTCCGCCGGGTCGACGAGTTCGACCTGGACGGGCAGCAGCACCACGCCGATCCCCATGTAGACCATGTACATCGCGGTGTTCGCGACGGCGAGCATGGGCATCAGCCGGAGCAGGCCGCCCTTGCCTGCCGGGGCGGGGGCCGGGAGCTGCGTCTCCGCCGGGACGGCGGCGGGCTGGACTTCGGACGCGTTCATGTCGGGGCTCCTCGGCCGCGCGCCGACCCGGGGGCGTGGCGCGCGGCGGATCGTGCGCACGGCCGGGCCGCGGGCGGGGCGGGCACCGCGGACGTGCGCCGCGGGGCGGGCACAAGCCGTGCGCAGGGAAGGGGGAACGGGGAACGGGGAACGGTAGGGGCGGCGGGGCGTCAGCTGTCGAAGCCGAGGCCGAAGCGGTCGAGGCCGCGCAGCCAGAGGTTGCGACGGCCCTCGTTGCGGTCGGCGCGGGCCATGGACCACTTGGTGATGCCGATTCCTGCCGACCGGATCGGCTCGGGCGGGAACGGCAGGGGCTTGCGGCGGACCATCTCCAGGCCGGTGCGCTCGGTGCGTTCGCCCGCGAGGAGGTCGAGCATCACCCCGGCGCCGAAGCGGCTGGCGCCGACTCCGAGGCCGGTGAACCCGGCGGCGTAGGAGACCTTGCCGTGGTGACTCGTGTCAAAGAACACGCAGAAACGGGTGCTGGTGTCGATGGCGCCGCCCCAGCTGTGGGTGAAGCGCACGCCCTCCAACTGCGGGAAGGTCTCGAAGAAGTGGCGGGCGAGGGTGGCGAAGGTGGCCGGACGCCGGTCGTGTTCGGCGCGGACACGGCCGCCGTAGCGGTAGACGGCGTCGTAACCGCCCCACAGGATGCGGTTGTCGGCGGAGAGCCGGACGTAGTGGAACTGGTTCGCGCTGTCCGCGAAGCCCTGGCGGCGCGTCCAGCCGACGGAGGCGAGCCGCTCCTCGGTCAGCGGCTCGGTCATCAGCGCGTAGTCGTACACGGGGACGGTGTACGGGCGGTGGCGCCGCAGCAGGGAGGGGTAGGCGTTGGTGGCGAGCGCGACGCGGCGGGCGGTGATCCGGCCGTAGGGGGTGCGGACGGCGATCACCGCGCCGTGCTCCTCCAGCGAGGCGGCGGGGGTGTGCTCGTGGATCCGGACGCCCAGGGCGAGACAGGCCCGCTTGAGTCCCCAGGCGAGCCGGGCCGGGTTGACCATGGCCACGTCGTCCTGGTTCCACAGGCCTCCGAGGAAGGTCGGGGAGTCGATCTCGGCGCGGACCGCGTCGGTGTCGAGGAGGAGCGGTTTGCCGCCGTGGCGGGCGGCCGCCTCGGCCTCCTCCGCGAGGCCGGCGAGCTGGTACGGCTCGGTGGCGACCACGATGGAGCCGGTGCGCTCCCAGTCGCAGTCGATCCCGTACCGGTCGAGCGCGTCCTCGATGGACTGGAGGTTCTCCCGCCCGAGCCGCTCCAGGAGGCCGATCTCGCGGGGCCAGCGCGCGAGGCCGTTGTGCAGGCCGTGGGTGAGGCTGGACTCGCAGAATCCGCCGTTGCGGCCGGAGGCGGCGCCGCCGGCCTCGTCCGCCTCGACGAGCACCACGTCGGCGGAGGGGTCGCGCTCCTTGGCGAGCAGGGCGGTCCACAGGCCGGTGTAGCCGCCGCCGACGACGAGCAGGTCGCAGGTGGTGCCGCCGACGAGGGCGGGTTCGGCCTGCGGGCGGCGGGGGTCGTCGAGCCAGAACGGGCGGGGCTCGGCGTCCCTGAGCGAGGTGAGGTGGTCCATGGGGTTCCTTCGGATCGCGGAGGCGCCCGAACGCACGGACCCTCCGAGGTGCCGCCCATGAGACCTCCCGCCGCGGGACAAGGTCAATGGTGTTGACATAAGCCTGCGGGGGCCGCCCCGGCCGGGTCGGCCGCGGCCCCAGGTCTCCGATCTCAGGCCGCAGGCCCCAGGCCTCGGGCTGCAGCCCTCAGGCCTCAGGTCTCCGGCTCCCAGCGGTCGAGGATCTCCTCCGCGATCAGCCGTGCCCCGGGCTCGAAGCGTGCGGAGAGCTCGTGGAACAGCGCCTCGGCGTGCGCGGCGGGCCACTGCTCGGGCAGGTGCTCGGCCGGCAGGTGCGGGTCCCGGCGTACGAGGTCCAGCCAGTCGGTGTGCAGCAGGAGCCGGCGGCCCAGGTCGTCGCGCGCCTCGGCGGGCACGGCTCCGTCGCCCCAGCGGGCCAGGAAGGACCGGTAGCCCTCGGCGATCGCGTCGACGTCGAAGGCGGTACGGAGCAGCGGCCCGGCCTCGGTGGGCGCGGCGGCCTCCCCGTGGAAGGCCCTGATACGGTCCCCGAGCCCGAGCTCCTGCGCGATCGGTGCGACGTCCACGCGTCCGGGGGCGACCCACAGGCCGCTCTGCAACGGGCCGAAACCCGCCCAGACGAGCCGGGAGCGCAGGTCGTGCCGTTCGCGGCGCCAGGACTCGGGCAGGGAGAAGCCGACCAGGGTCCAGGTGCCGTCCCAGGCCCGGTTGACGGCGCCCGTCCGCTGGACGCGCTCCTCGCCGTCGGCGAGCACCTCGGCCGCGCGGGGCGTGAGCGAGAAGTACATCCGGCGGCCGCGCCGGTGCCGTTCGAGCAGGCCGCGGGCGACCATGCGGGTCAGGGTCGAGCGGACGGCGTCCTCGCCGACTTCGACGCGGGCGAAGGCGTCGATCACGCTCGCCGAGGACAGGGCGGTGCCGGTGCCGAGGACGTGGATGCCGAAGAAGCTCAGCATCAGGGACTGGGGGCGGGCCGGGGCACCGCGGCCGGCCGCGTCGAGTTCGCCCACGTCGGATTGGGCTGCCGGCTGCCGCTTCGGTTCGGGAGGGGTCACGGGGACAGCGTAGGTGCGCGACCTGCCCGCCCGAGTCTAAATTCGGCACTTCATTGACCGCAGACAGAATTATGCCTAGCTTTGGCGCGGCCGGTGCGTGCCCCAGGCCGCGGTTCCCCCGCGTCCCGCACCCGGCCCTCGGGAAGGACCCCCTCTCATGGCTCACTTGGATCTCTCCGGCAAGGTCGCCGTCGTCACCGGCAGCGGCCGTGGCCTCGGCCTCGCCTACGCCCGGTCGCTCGCCGCCGCGGGCGCGGCCGTGGTGATCAACGACGTGGACTCCGAAGCGGCCGACGCGGCCGTGCGGCAGATCACCGGGGCCGGCGGCCGCGCCGTCGCCGAGGTGGTGCCGGTCGGCTCCGCCGAGGCCGCCGAGGCCCTCGTCACCCGCGCGGTCGACAGCTTCGGCCGGATCGACGCCATGGTCACCAACGCCGGCGTGCTGCGGGACCGGGTGCTCTGGAAGATGACGGACGAGGACTTCGACACCGTCGTCGAGGTGCACCTGCGCGGCACCTTCACCTGCGTCCGCGCCGCCGTCGAGCGGATGCGCGCGCAGGGCGAGGGCGGCCGCATCGTGGTCGCCGGCTCCCCCGCCGGCCAGCGCGGCAACTTCGGCCAGACCAACTACGCCGCCGCCAAGGCCGGCATTGCCGCGATGGTCCGTACCTGGGCCATGGAACTCTCCCGGGCCGGCATCACCGCCAACGCCGTCATCCCGGTCGCCGCGACCGCGATGACGCAGACCATCCCCGCGTTCGCCCCGCACGTCGAGGCGCTGGAGCGGGAGGGCACCGTCTTCCCCGACGGCCTCCGCAAGGGCGAGGGCTTCGGTACGCCCGAGGACGTCGCCGGCCTGGTGACCTTCCTCGCCTCGGACGCCTCCGCCGGGATCACCGGTCAGTGCATCGGCATCGGCGGCGACAAGCTCGCCCTGTGGTCGCACCCGCAGGAGGTGTCGGTGGCCTACGCCGACGGGGGCTGGAGCGCCGAGGCCATCGCGGCCGCCTGGCCGCTGACGGTGGGCCGCACCCCGGAGACCTTCGGCATCCCCGCCCCGCAGCTGTGAGGAGCGACGCCGTGCCGAACCCCACTGCCGCGCTGAATCCCGACGGGCTCGTCGCCATCGACGTCCACACGCACGCGGAGGTCTCCGCGAAGGGCGGCGCCTCGCTCTCCGCCGAGCTCGACCGCGCCGCCGGCGCCTACTTCAAGGCCGAGCACCGTCATCCCACCCTGCCGGAGATCGCCGCGTACTACCGCGAACGCCGGATGGCGTGCGTGGTCTTCACCGTCGACGCGGAATCGGCCACAGGCACCCCGCCGGTGCCGAACGAGGAGATCGCCGAGGCCGCCCTGGCCCACCCCGACGTGATCATCCCCTTCGCCGGGGTGGACCCGTACAAGGGCAAGGCGGCGGTCCGTCAGATCCGGCGCCTCGTCGAGGAGTTCGGGGTCCGGGGTTTCAAGTTCCACCCGAACATCCAGGCGTTCCACCCCAACGACCGGATGGCGTACCCCCTGTACGAGGCGATCGAGGAAGCCGGCGCCATCTCGGTCTTCCACACCGGCCAGACCGGCATCGGCGCGGGCGCGCCCGGCGGCGGGGGCGTGCGGCTGAAGTACTCCAACCCCATGGACGTGGACGACGTGGCCGCGGACTTCCCCGGGATGCGGATCGTCCTGGCCCATCCGTCCTTCCCCTGGCAGGACGAGGCGCTCGCGGTGGCCACGCACAAACCGCAGGTGTACATCGACCTGTCCGGGTGGTCCCCCAAGTACTTCCCGCCCCTCCTCGTCCAGTACGCCAACACCCTTTTGCAGGACAAGGTGTTGTTCGGCTCCGACTATCCGCTGCTCTCCCCGGACCGCTGGCTGGCCGACTTCGCGAAGCTCCCGATCAAGGACGAGGTCCGTCCGAAGATCCTCAAGGAGAACGCGGCCGCCCTGCTCGGTCTCACCCGAAGCTGAGGGGTGTCCATGCGCAACCAGGGCATCGGATCCTGGCCCGCCCGCCGCGGCCGGAGGACTCCCCGGCGCACCGCCCTCCTGCACGAGGGCCGTTCGGTCGGCTACGCCGAGCTCGACGACCGCTGCACCCGCCTCGCCCACGCCCTGCGCGGAGCCGGGGTCGGGCGCGGGGACCGGGTCGCCTACCTCGGCCCCAACCATCCCGCGTACCTGGAGACGCTCTTCGCGACCGGGCTGCTCGGGGCGGTCTTCGTACCGCTCAACACCCGGCTCGCCGTCCCCGAACTCCTCCACCAGCTGCGCGACTCGGGCAGCCTGGTCCTGGTGCACGCCGGAACCCCGGAGGACCGGGTGGCCCAACTGGCAGCGGAGGCGGGGTTGTCCACGCTCTTCTCCGTGGGGCCGGGCCCTGAACCGGCGTACGAGGAACTGCTCGCGGCCGCGTCCCCGGAGCCGATCGACGAGGAGGTGGGGCACGAGGACGTGTGCCTCATCATGTACACCTCGGGCACCACCGGGCGGTCCAAGGGCGCCGTCCTCACCCACGGGAACATCGTCTGGAACAGCCTCAACGTGCTGGTCGACACCGATCTCGCCGGGGACGAGGTGTCCCTGGTCTCCGCACCGCTGTTCCACACCGCCGCGCTGAACATGAGCTGCCTGCCCACCCTCCTCAAGGGCGGCACGGTCGTCCTGGAGTCCTCCTTCGACGCGGCGCGCAGCCTGCGACTCGTCGAACGGCACCGGGTGACCCGCATGTTCGGCGTGCCGACGATGTACGACGCGATGGCCGCCTCGCCCGGGTGGGCCGGCGCGGACCTGTCGAGCCTGCGCACGCTGCTGTGCGGCGGCGCCCCGGTGCCGGCCCGCACGGCGCGCGCCTACCTGGACCGGGGCCTGGCCTTCGTCCAGGGGTACGGCATGACGGAGACCGCGCCGGGAGCCCTGGTCCTCGACCGGGCCGACTCGCTGACGCACGCCGGCTCGGCGGGCGTTCCGCACTTCTTCACCGACGTACGGGTCCTGCGGCCCTCGGGCGAGGAGACCGGACCCGGCGAGGAGGGCGAGGTGGTCGTCGCGGGGCCGAACGTCACCCCCGGCTACTGGAACCTGCCCGAGGCGACGGAGGCGGCCTTCCTCGACGGGGGCCGCTTCCGCTCCGGCGACGTGGCCACCGTCGACGCAGAGGGCTACGTACGGCTCGTCGGACGCCTCAAGGACATGATCATCTCGGGCGGGGAGAACATCTACCCGGCCGAGGTGGAGGACGCCCTGCTCGGGCACCCGGACGTCGCCGAGGCCGCCGTCATCGGCGTGCCCGACCCCACGTGGGGCGAGGTCGGGCGGGCCGTCGTCGTACCGCGCGCCGGAACCGCCCCCACCGCCGGGGAGTTGATCGCCCACCTGGAGGGGCTGCTCGCCCGGTACAAGATCCCGAAGAGCGTGGTCATCGCTCCCGGGCTCCCGCGCAACGCCGCCGGAAAGCTGCTCAAGGACCCGATCCGGGCGCGCTACGGCACAGGCGGCTGAACCGTTCCCCCGCCAATCCCCCTTCACCACCGTCACCAGTCAAGGAGCACCACCATGTCCGTCACCGTTCACGGGATCGACGAGATCAGGAACCGGGCCGGAGCCGACCTCGGGCGCAGTTCCTGGGTCGAGATCGCCCAGCCGCGGGTCGACACGTTCGCCGACGCCACCGACGACCACCAGTGGATCCACGTGGACCCGGAGCGCGCGGCCGCGGGTCCGTTCGGCGGCACCATCGCCCACGGCTACCTGACGCTCTCGCTGCTGATCCCGATGTGGAGCGAGCTGCTGCAGGTCGAAGGCGTGTCGATGAAGGTCAACTACGGTCTGAACAAGGTGCGTTTCCCCTCCCCCGTGCGCGTCGGATCGAAGATCCGCACGCACGGCCGCGTGGCCTCCGTCGAGGACGTCAAGGGCGGGGTCGAGGTCGTCGCCGACCTGACCGTGGAGATCGACGGCAGCGACAAGCCGGCGTGCGTGGCGCAGGCGGTGTACCGCTTCTACGCCTGAGGGCGGACCCGCCCCGGCGGGCGCACCATGAAGACGTCGATCGGGTCCTCGTCCTCGACGAGGAATCCGTGGCGCTCGTAGAGCCGGCGGGCCGCGCTGCCCTGCAGGACGTTCAGACCCACGGTCATGTCCTGCGCGTCGGTCCGCTCCAGCACCGCGCGCAGGACGGCGGATCCGAGCCCCCGGCCCTGATGGGCCGGGTCGAGGTAGAAGTGCTCGAGCCACTGCCTGCCTTCGGCGGGCCTGACCGTGACGCATCCCGCGAGTTCGCGGCCGGTCATGATGATCGAGGTGTGCTGAGTGGAGAAGGAATCCCGCAGCCGCTGGCGCACGTGGTGCTCGTCGTAGCGTCCGAGGCGTTCCAGATCCGCACGCATGACCGTGGCCCGCAACTCCGCGATGACCTCGATGTCCGTCGTCGCCGCGGAGCGCAGCGTCCAGCCCCCGCCGTGCGCCGACGTCGCCCGCGCGGGCTCGGCCACGTCCGGCCGCGTACCGCTCCCCATCACACCGGCATCCATGGTCGGATTGTCTCACCCCGCCTGCTCCGAGCAGGCACGAGGGCATCCCACAAGGGGGCGGCTGCTTCGAGCAGCCGCCCCCTCGGGCATGTCGGACCGGTCTCAGTTCTCCTTGAACCCCACGTAGTTCTCCGCGAGGGAGGCCGACGCCGCCTCCGATGCGGCCAGGTAGCGCAGGTGCGACAGGCGCAGCGCGCGGTCGAAGTCCGAATCGGCCGGATCGCCGTGGAGCAGGGTGGTCATCGTGTACGAGAAGTGCTCGGCCCTCCAGACGCGGCGCAGCGCGGTCTCCGAGTAGGCGTCGAGGAGCGACTCGTCCGCGTGGGCGTGGTGCCGGGTGAGCGCCTGGGCGAGCAGGGTGACGTCGGCGACGGCGAGGTTGAGGCCCTTGGCGCCGGTGGGCGGGACGATGTGGGCGGCGTCGCCGGCGAGGAAGAGGCGTCCGTGGCGCAGGGGTTCGGCGACGAAGCTGCGCATCGGCGTGATGCTCTTCTCCGTGATCGGGCCGCGCCGCAGGGTCCAGTCGGCGTCGACGGCGAAGCGGGTCTCCAGCTCGTCCCAGATCCGCTCGTCCGGCCAGTTCTCGGTGCTGTCGTCCGGGTCCACCTGGAGGTAGAGCCTGCTGACGCGGGGCGAGCGCATGCTGTGCAGGGCGAACCCGCGCTCGTGGTGGGCGTAGATCAGCTCGTCGCAGGAGGGCGGTACGTCGGCGAGGATGCCGAGCCAGGAGAAGGGGTACGTGCGCTCGGTGGTGGTGAGCAGGCCTTCCGGCAGGGAACGGCGGCCGATGCCGTGGAAGCCGTCGCAGGCGACGACGTACGCGCAGTCCAGGGTGTGTTCGGCGCCCTGGTGTCGGTAGCGGATGCTCGGGCGGTCGGTCTCGATGCCGTCGACGGACAGGGCTTCCGCTTCGAAGAGGACGGTGCCGCCGTCCTGTTGGCGCAGCTCGATCAGGTCTTTGACCACCTCGGTCTGCGCGTAGACCATGACGGACCGGCCGCCGGTGAGGGAGGGGAAGTCGATGCGGTGGGAGCGCCGGTCGAAGCGGAGCTCCATTCCGTGGTGTTCCAGCCCTTCCCGGTCCATGCGGGCGCCGGCGCCCGAGGCGCGCAGGACGTCGACGGTGTCCTGTTCGAGGATGCCGGCCCGCTGGCGGCGTTCGACGTAGGCGCGGTCGCGGAGTTCGAGGACGACGCTGTCGATGCCCTGGCGGTGGAGCAGGTGGGAGAGGAGGAGTCCGGCGGGGCCGGCTCCGATGATGCCGACGGTGGTGCGGGGCATGGGGGCTCCGTAGGGGCGCGAAGGGTTTCAGGAGGTGGCCGAGGTGGCCGGGGCGGCCGGTGCGTCGTCCGCGAGGACGCGCTGGGCGGTGGCGAAGGCGGCGTTGGCCGCGGGTACGCCGCAGTAGACGGCGGACTGGAGCAGGACTTCCTTGATCTCGTCGGGGGTGAGCCCGTTGCCGAGCGCCGCCCGTACGTGCATCGCGAGCTCCTCCTGGTGCCCGTGGGCGACCAGGGCGGTCAGCGTGATGCAGCTGCGGGTGCGGCGGTCGAGGCCGGGGCGGGTCCAGATCTCGCCCCAGGCGTAGCGGGTGATGAAGTCCTGGAAATCGGCGGTGAATTCGGTGGTCCGGGCGACGGCACGGTCGACGTGGGCGTCGCCGAGGACCGCGCGGCGGACGGACATGCCCTCGGCGTACCGGCCGTCGTCGTCGGCCGGGGCTCCGAAGTGGCCGAGCAGGGCGGTGGCGACGGCCTGCGGGCGTTCGGCCGGGGCGAGGTGCGAGGCGCCGGCGAGTTCGACGAGGCCGGCCTCGGGGATGCCGTCCGCGAGCTCCCGGGCGTGCGCGGGCGGGGTCGCGGGGTCGGCCCGGCCGGCGAGGACCAGGGTCGGGGCGGTGATCCGGGGCAGCTCGGCGCGCAGGTCGTACCGGGCCAGGGCGTCGCAGCAGGCCGCGTACCCGACGGGGTCGGCGGCGCGCAGGTCCGCGACGAGCCGCTGGGCGTACGGGGTACCGGCGAAACCCGGGGTGAACCAGCGGCCGGGCATCGCGGCGACCAGGGGCTCCGTGCCGTGGGCGCGGACGAGCGCGGCGCGTTCGTGCCAGGCGGTGCTCTCGCCGAAGCGGGCGGAGGAGCAGACCAGGGCGAGCGCGGTGATCCGCTCGGGGTGGTGCACGGCGAGGTGGGCGCCGACGGCCCCGCCGAGGGAGATGCCGGCGTAGCCGAAGCGTTCGATGCCGAGGTGGTCGGCGAGGTCGAGTACGAGGCCTGCGAGCTCGGCGACGGTCGCGGGGGTGGTGGCGGGCTCGGCGGCGCCGGGCTGGGCGGTTGCGGCGCGCAGGGCGGCGGCCGGGGTGCCGCCGTGGCCGGGGAGGTCCCAGCGGATGACGCGGTGCTGCCGGGCCAGGGCGGGGGTCACCGCCTCCCAGACGGCGAGGGAGGTGCCGAGGGAGGGGCCGAGGATCAGGGCGGGGGCATCGGGCCGCCCGTCGACGCGGTGGTGCAGTACGGGGGTCACGGTCGGCCTTCCGGGTCGGCGGAGTTCGCGGAGGACCCTCTCCGCGGGGCGGGATCGAGTGGTCGGGGGGCCGTGCCGGAGCCCACGCCTGTGCCAGTGCCTGCACCTGTGCCAGCGCCTGCACCGGTGGCAGTGCCTGCGCCGGTGCCTGGGGCACCGAGGGACCGCGGGGGCTGCGCGTCGGCGGGCTCCTCCCCCGCCCGCGCCGCCTCGTCGGCCGCGTTGCCGACCAGGGAGAAGGCGTAGC
>NZ_JBSGXB010000191.1:11818-14701 GCF_053609185.1 Streptomyces sp. NPDC054956
CGCCCCGCCCCATCCCGAAACTGGAGGCTCCGCCCCCAGCCCCCCGTCCCGGTGCTCCGCCCCGGACCCCCGCGCCTCGAACGCCGGCGGGGCTGGAGGTACCGGAGTGCCCGGAATCGGGGGTCTGGGTGCCGGGCCCCCAGTTCCAGTAAGGGGCGGGGTGGGGGAAAGCTCCAGGACCCACGACGGTGCCGCCGAGCGGGGCGAGGGCTCTCTGCGCAGGGCGTCGTCGACCAGCAGAGGGGCGGCCCCCGTGCCGGTGGCCGGGTCGGCGAGGGCTCGCAGGTGCTCCGGGTCGACCCGGTTCTCCAGTTCGGGCGCCCTGGCGAGTACGTCCGCCAGGGTCGAGCGGTCCTCCAGGGCCCGGCCGGTGGCCCGGTCCAGGAGGTCGCGGGCTGCGGCTCGGCCGAGGTGTTCGGAGAGGGCCGCGGCCAGCCGCTCGCTCGCCACCAAACCATGGGTGCGGTGCAGGTTCCCCAGCATCCGGTCGGGGAAGACCCGCAGGCCCTCGGCGAGCGCCGCCGTGTGGTGGGCGGCTCCCCCGGCGAGGCGCAGGAGTTCGCGCAGGGGCTGCCATTCGGCGTGCCAGGCGCCGGCCGGACGTTCGTCCTCCGCGACGAGCGAGCCGAGCAGGACGGCGGCGAGCCCCGGGGCCTGGCGGGCCGCGGCGGCGGTCAGTGCGGCGCGTACGGGGTTGTTCTTGTGGGGCATGGCGGAGGAGCCGCCGCCCTCGCCCTCGGCCAGCTCCGCGATCTCGGTGCGGCTCAGCACCAGCACGTCCGCGGCCGGTTTGCCGAGCGCGGTGGCGGTGAAGGCGAGCGCGCCGGCGAGGTCGGCGACCGGGGTGCGCAGGGTGTGCCAGGGCAGGCGCGGGACGGCGAGGTCCAGCTCCTTCGCGTACGCCCCGACCAGCGCGGGGCCGCTGCCGGGGGCCCTGGCCAGTTGCTCGAAGGCGGCCAGCGTGCCCGCCGCGCCGCCCAGTTGGGCCGGGAGCACGAGGGCGGCGAGCCGGTCGTCCGCGTCGAGTACGAGGCTGCGCCAGCCCGCGGCCTTCAGCCCGAAGGTGGTGGGGACGGCGTGCTGGGTGAGGGTGCGGCCCGCCATGGGGGTGTCGCGGTGTGCGGCGGCGAGCCGTCCGAGTGCCGTGGCGGCGCGGTGGAGCGAGGCGCGGATCAGGGGCAGGGCGCGGGCCGTGACGAGCATCGTGGCGGTGTCCAGGATGTCCTGGCTGGTCGCGCCCCGGTGGACGTACGGCGCCGCGTCCGGCGGTACGGCGGCGGTCAGTTCGGCGATCAGGGGGATGACGGGGTTTCCGCCGCCGCGGGCGCGCAGGGCGAGCTCGCGCAGGTCGTGGCGGTCCAGGCGGGCCGCCGCCTCCGTGACGGCGGCCGCCGCCTCGGCGGGGGCCTGGCCGAGGGCGGCCTGGGCCCGGGTGAGGGCGGCCTCGGCGTCGAGCATGGCCCGGAGGAAGGCGAGGTCGCCGGTGGCCGCCTCGACTTCGGTCCCGGCGCGGACGGGCGCGAGCAGCCCGACGTCGTCGTACGGATGCGCGGGGAGGACGGCCGGGGATGCGGCGGGGGTCTCAGCGGAAGTCAAGGAACACCGTCTCCTCGGGGCCCTGAAGGCGGACGTCGAAGCGGAGGGTGCGCGGACCCGTCCCGGTCGCGAGCAGGGTGGCGCGCCGGTCCGGTGCGAGCGAGGCGAGCAGCGGGTCGGCGTCCGCGGCCGGTCCGGGCAGGTAGATCCGGGTGAAGAGGTGGTGCAGCAGGCCGCGGGCGAAGACGCAGACGCAGAGGTACGGGGCTCCGGCGGGCGGCAGGGTGCGCACCGCCCAGTGGCCGTCGGCGTCGGTGGCGACCCGGCCGAAGCCGGTGAAGGTGACGCCGTCCCGGCCGGCGTGGCCGCCGGTGACCGGGTCCCGCCGCAGGGAGCCGGGGGCGCCGCGGCGGCTCCCGTCCGGGCCCGGCTGCCAGATGTCGAGGAGGGCGTCGGGGACGGGAACGCCGTCGCCGTCGTACACGTACCCGTGGACGGTGATCGTGTCCGGGTGGCCGGCCGGGGCGAGGTCGCCGCCGCCGGGGAAGGGCAGCGCGTACCCGTAGAAGGGGCCCACGGTCTGCGCGGGGGTGGGGCGCAGGGCGGTGGGGGGTGAGGGGGCGGGCTCGTGGGTCATCGGCCTTCCTCGATCCAGGTCGCGGCGGGACCGTCGAGGACGATGTCCCAGCGGTAGCCGAGCGACCACTCGGGGGTGGACAGGTCGTGGTCGTAGGCGGCGACGAGCCGGGCGCGCGCCGAGTCGTCGGTGACCGCCTGCAGGATGGGGTCGTAGGCGAAGAGCGGATCGCCGGGGAAGTACATCTGCGTGACGAGGCGCTGGGTGAACGCGCTCCCGAAGAGGGAGAAGTGGAT
Source organism: Streptomyces sp. NPDC054956 (assembly GCF_053609185.1). Lineage (NCBI taxonomy): Bacteria > Bacillati > Actinomycetota > Actinomycetes > Kitasatosporales > Streptomycetaceae > Streptomyces > Streptomyces sp. NPDC054956. Next base: position 14,228 of record NZ_JBSGXB010000191.1, read on the forward strand.
GTGCGCGGGGCGCCAGGCGTTGGTGTGGTTGCGCCAGGGGTAGGCGCCGGGCCTGATCGTGGTGAAGTGGTAGAAGCCCTGATCGTCCGTCAGGCAGCGGCCCGCGCCGGTGAAATGGGTGTCGAGCGGGGCCGGGTGCTGGTCGAGCAGGTGGGCGTAGCGGCCGGCGGCGTTGGCCTGCCAGATCTCGACGAGCTGGCCGCGTACGGGGCGTCCCGCGCGGTCGAGGACCCGACCCGTGACGGTGATCCGCTCGCCGAGCGGTTCGCCGGCGTGGCCGCGGGTCAGGTCCGCGTCCAGGGGCAGGACGTCGGTGACTCCGAAGACCGGGCCGGAGAGTTCGACGGCATCGGGGTCGCGGGCGGCCCCCAGGGGCCGCCCGGGGGGGGGGGCCGCGCCGGGGGGGGGGGGGGGGTGTGCGGGCGCGGGGGGTGGGGGCGCCCGGGCGGCGCGGGGGGTGTCCGGGGGCGCGGC
>NZ_JBSGXB010000192.1:0-14645 GCF_053609185.1 Streptomyces sp. NPDC054956
GGGGGGCGTCCCCCCCCCGCCGGGGCGGGGGGGGGGGGGGGGGGGGGGGCGCCCCCCCCCCGCGTTCGGGGGCGGGGGGGGGGGGGGGCAAGCCCCCGCGCAGCGGCCGGCCCGCTACGTCAGGGCCGCCTGGACCGCGTCGGCCAGGGCGGCCGCCGCCGGGGCCGCGAGGGGTTTGCCGTCGGCGTCGACCACGTACACCGTGTCCACCGCGTTGGCCCCCAGCGTGGAGACGTGCGCGCTGCGGACCCGGACCCCGGAGGACTCCAGCGCGCGCCCGATCCGGTGCAGCAGCCCGACGGCGTCCGGCGCGCGCACCTCCAGGACCGTGGCCAGGGAGGAGACCTCCGGGACCACCGCGACCCGGGGCGGCGGCGGGACCACCCCGCGCCGCCGCGGGTACGCAGCCTCGCGGTCCGCCAGCTTCGCCGGGACGTCGAGCGAGCCGTCCAGGGCCCGCACCAGGTCCGTGCGCAGCCGGGCCGCCTGGGGCAGGGCCCCGTACTCGGCGGCCACCCGCCAGCGCAGCACCAGTACCTCGCCCAGCCGGTCCGGGAGCTCCAGCGAGCGCAGCTCCGCAGCCCGCACCGTGAGGCGGTGCAGCGCCAGTACGCCGGCCACCGCGGGCAGCACCCCCGGCTGGTCGGGGACGGCCACCACCAGCTCCACCCCGACCGCGTCCTCCTCCTGGCGGGCGTGCAGGGCCAGCACCGGCTCCCGGGTGCGCAGCGCCTCCACCGCGAGGCGCTCCTGTTCCGTGGTCGGGATCTCCAGCTCCGTGACCGCCGGCGGCGCCCCGCGCAGCACGGCGGCGACCCGCGCGACCAGGTCCGCGACGAGGGAGCCGCGCCACGCGCTCCACGCGGCCGGGCCGGTGGCCAGCGCGTCGGCCTCCGTCAGCGCGTGCAGTATCTCCAGCGTGCCCGCCGAGCCGACGGCCTCGGCGACCGATTTCACCGTCGCCGGATCGTCCAGGTCCCTGCGGGTCGCGGTGTCGATCAGCAGCAGGTGGTGGCGTACGAGCACGCCCAGTACGGCGACGTCCTCCGGATCGAAGCCCACCCGCAGCGCCACGTCGCGCGCGATCGTCTCGCCGGCCACCGAGTGGTCGCCGGGCCAGCCCTTGCCGATGTCGTGCAGCAGCGCGGCCATGAGCAGGAGGTCGGGACGGCTCACCCGGCGGGTCAGCTCCGAGGCGCGCACGGCCGTCTCGATCAGGTGCCGGTCCACGGTCCAGGTATGCACGGGGTTGCGCTGCGGGCGGCAGCGCACCCGCTCCCAGTCGGGCAGCAGCTTGGTGATGATCCCCTCGGCCTCCAGCGCCTCCCAGACGGCCACGGTCGGCTCCCCCGCGCCCAGCAGGGTCAGCAGTTGCTCCCGGGCCTCGGCCGGCCACGGCACGGGCAGCGGCCTGGCCTGCGCCGCGAGCCTGCGTACGGCGTGCAGCGAGACGGGCAGGCCCGCCTGCGCGGCCGCCGCGCCGAACCGCAGCGGCAGCACCGGATCGCGGTCCGGGCGGGCCGCCAGGGCGAGCACGGCCTCTCCGTCGGACTCCACGACCCCCTCGGCGAGCGGTGCCCGCTCGGTGACGGCGCCGCGGGTGCCCAGCAGGCCGCGCAGCCGCGGTCGCGCGGCGCGGGCCCGCAGGACGCGCCCGACCTCGCGCCAGGTGACGTCACCGGCGTACGAGACCACGCGCGCGGCCTCGTACACCTCCCTGAGCAGGGCGTCGGCGTCGAGCAGCCCGAGCTGCGCGGCGACCGGGGTCTGCTCCTGGAGGGAGAGCCGCTCGGTGGCGCGGCCGGTCACCAGGTGCAGGGCGTCGCGGGCGTCGAGCAGCCGGCGCCGGGCTTCGGCGAGGCCCTCGCGCGGGGCGTCGGCCAGCCAGGACGCGGCGACGGCCCGCAGGGCGGTGACGTCGCGCAGGCCCCCGCGTGCCTCCTTGAGGTCGGGTTCGAGGAGGAAGCGGAGTTCCCCGGCGCGCTCCGCCCGTTCGAGGCACAGGGAGTGCAGCGCCGGGAGCCGCTTGGCGGCTTGGTTGCGCCAGTCGGCCAGCACGGAGGTGCGCAGCCCGGCGAGGAGTCCGACGTCGCCCGCGACGGGCCGGGAGTCCAGCAGTCCGAGGTGCACCTTGAGGTCCTCGGTGGCGGCCTTGCGGGCTTCGCCGGGGGTGCGGACCGAGTGGTCGAGGGCGAGGCCCAGGTCCCAGACGGGGTACCAGAGCCGGTCGGCCAGGGCCGCCAGCGCGCGCGGTTCGGCCTTGCCGTCGTGGAGCAGGACCAGGTCGAGGTCGCTGCGCGGGGAGAGTTCGGCGCGGCCGTAGCCGCCGACGGCGACGAGGGCGGCGCCCCGCACGCCCGTCTCCCGTACGGCCGTGGCGAACAGCGCCTTCAGCCAGTCGTCGGTCAGGGCGGCCAGGGCCGAACGCCGGGAAGGCCCGGACCGCGACTCCTCCTGGAGGAGTCGCAGCCGGGCCGCGGCGTAGCCGCTGGGTCCCGAGCCGGCCGTGTCGCCGTCCGTGGTCTCTTCGACGCTCGTCACCCAGTAGCTCCGATCACCTAGAGCGCGTCAGCGCCGCGCTCGCCGGTGCGGACCCGGATGACCGAGTCCACGGGGATGCTCCACACCTTGCCGTCACCGATCTTGCCGGTCTGGGCGGCGTCCACGACGATCCGCATCACGTCCTCGGCGTCGCCGTCCTCGACGAGCACCTCGATGCGGATCTTCGGTACGAGGTCCACGGTGTACTCGGCGCCGCGGTAGACCTCGGTGTGTCCGCGCTGGCGGCCGTAGCCGCTGGCCTCGGAGACCGTGAGTCCCTGGACTCCGTAGCGGTGCAGGGCTTCCTTGATCTCGTCCAGCCGGTGGGGCTTGACGATCGCGGTGATGAGCTTCATGCGTCAACCTTCTTGCTCGCGGCGGCAACGGGGGCGGGTACGGCGGTGCTCCGGGAGGAGGAGCCGCCGCCGGCTCCGCTGAAGTCGTAGGCGGTCTCGGCGTGTTCGACCTGGTCGATGCCGGAGACCTCGTCGTCCTCGGTGACCCGCATCCCGATCGTCTTGTCGAGGAGGAAGGCGAGTACCGCGGACGCCACGAGAGAGTAGGCGAGGACGGAGAAGACTCCCACGGCCTGCTTGCCGAGCTGCTCCAGGCCGCCGCCGTAGAAGAGGCCGGCCGCGTCGGACTGGACCCCGCCGGTGGCGAAGAGGCCGACGAGCAGGGAGCCGATGACACCGCCGACGAGGTGGACGCCGACCACGTCGAGGGAGTCGTCGTAGCCGAACTTGTACTTCAGGCCGACGGCCATGGCGCACACGACACCGGCGATGGCGCCGATGGCGATCGCGCCGAGCGGGGAGCAGGAGCCGCCGGAGGGGGTGATGGCGACGAGGCCCGCGACCGCGCCGGAGGCGGCGCCGAGGGTGGTGAAGGAGCCGTGGCGCAGCTTCTCGTAGCCGAGCCAGGCGAGCATGGCGGCGGCGGTGGCGACCTGGGTGTTGACGAACATGACCGCGCCGACGCCGTCGTCGTTGCCGAGCCAGGATCCGGCGTTGAAGCCGAACCAGCCGAACCACAGGAGGCCGGCGCCGAGCATCACGAGCGGGAGGCTGTGCGGGCGCATCGGGTCCTTCTTGAAGCCGACGCGCTTGCCGATGACCAGGATCACGCCGAGGGCAGCGGCACCGGCGTTGATGTGGACGGCGGTACCGCCGGCGAAGTCGATGACGCCGAGCTCGAAGAGCCAGCCGCCCGCGCCCCACACCCAGTGGGCGACGGGGAAGTAGACGATGGTGACCCAGAGGGTGATGAACAGGGCCCACGCGCTGAACTTCACGCGGTCGGCCAGCGCACCGCTTATCAGGGCGGGGGTGATGATCGCGAACATCAGCTGGAAGACGGCGAAGACGTAGACGGGGATGGTGTAGCCGTCCCACAGCTCGGTGATCCCGATGCCGCTGAGGCCCACGTAGTCGGAGGTCCAGCCGATGACCGAGCCGGTGTCGGCGCCGAAGGCGAGGCTGAACCCGAAGAGGACCCAGAGGATCGTGACGATCCCGAGGCTGATGAAGCTCATCATCAGCATGTTGAGGCTGCTCTTGACGCGGACCATGCCTCCGTAGAAGAAGGCGAGTCCCGGGGTCATCAGCATGACCAGGGCGGAGCAGATGAGCATGAACCCGGTGTTCGCGGCAGAGAGCGTCGGGGCGTCTGCCGCGAGGGTCGTGATGGCTGATGCCATCGGCGTCTCCTCGTCGTCGGTACGTTCGCGTGCGGGCGATCGTGAAAACCTGAGCGGCGCTGGTTTTTCAATCAGGCCTGAGGGGCCGGCCCGGGGGCTGGCCGGTTAATGGCCCTGAGATTCGCGCAGGCCGGTTTCCGGCGGCGCCGCTGGGTGTTTCGCGTCGATGACGAAGAGGTCGTACGTGTTACGCGTCCATGAACGGATCATGCGTACAGCCGGCCGCGGCGGTGACCCGGGGAGACCTGGCTGGGGGAGCCTGATCGGGCTTCACGGGGTGACTGCCGCGGCCGGGGCCTTGGGGGGCGGCCCTGAGGGCCGTCAGACGGCCTCCGCGGCTTCGGGGAGCCGGGAGGCGAGGTGGTCGGTCAGGCGCACCACGTCGGCCACGTCGCCGTACTCACGGGCGGCGGTGTCGACGGTTTTGCGCAGCCTGGTGTTGACCCTTTCGGACCGCACCTTTCCCGCCACGTCCAGGGCGCGGCCGACGAGGACGGTGGCCTGCTCGGGCTCGCGCTGGAGCAGGTGCACGGTGGCCATGCCGATGAGGTTGAGGGCGTAGGAGCGCTGGTGCTCCTCGTCCTTCTCGAACAGCTCGACGGCGCGTGCCATGACCGGTTCGGCGAGGGAGGCGTACATGGGGCTGCGGCCGGCCACGTAGGCCAGGTCGCGGTACGAGTGGGAGTTCTCGCCGTTGAGCTCGGCCTCGGAGAAGAAGCGGATCCAGTCGGGTTCGGGCTCGCCGCCGAAGCCGACGTCGGAGAAGGTGTCCTCGGCCATCCGGACGGCCCGCTTGCAGCGGCTGGGCTGGCCCATGTTCGCGTAGGCGCGGGCCTCCATCGCATACAGCATGGCCTGCGTGCGGGGCCCCGCGCAGTCGCGGCTGCCGTACTGGGCGAGGTGGATGAGCTCCAGGGCGTCCTCGGGGCGGCCCAGGTGGATCATCTGGCGGCTCATGCTGGAGAGGATGTACGAGCCGAGCGGCTTGTCGCCGCCCTCCTTGGCGGCGTGCAGCGCGAGGACGAAGTACTTCTGCGCGGTGGGGTGCAGGCCGATGTCGTAGCTCATCCAGCCGGCGAGTTCGGCGAGTTCGGCGGCGACCTTGAAGAGCCGTTTCATGACCGGGGCCGGGTGGTTCTCCTGGAGCAGGTCGGTGACCTCGTGGAGCTGGCCGACGACGGCCTTGCGGCGCAGTCCGCCGCCGCACTGGGCGTCCCACTGGCGGAACATCACGGTGGTGGCTTCGAGGAGGTCGACCTCGGGCTCGGAGAGCCTGGGCGGCCGGTGTCCGCCGAGGGCGCCCGTCGGCCCCGCCTCGCGCGGGCCCGGGTCGGCGGCCGGGACCGGGACGAGCCAGCGCTGCATGGGCTCGATGAGGGCGGGGCCGGCGGACAGGGCGAGCGAGGTCCCGAGGAAGCCGCGGCGGGCCAGCATCAGGTCGCTGCGGGAGAACTCGCCGAGCAGCTCGACGGTCTGCGGGCCGGCCCAGGGCAGGTCGACACCGGAGACGGAGGGGGTCTGGTGGGCGGTGCGCAGGCCGAGGTGCTCGATGGCGACGACGGATCCGAAGCGTTCGGAGAACAGCTCGGAGAGGATGCGCGGGACGGGCTCGCGGGGTTGTTCGCCGTCGAGCCAGCGGCGGACCCGGGAGGTGTCCGTGCTGATGTGGTGGGCGCCCATCTGGCGGGCCCGGCGGTTGACCTGGCGGGCGAGCTCGCCCTTGGACCAGCCGCTGCGCACGAACCACGAGGTCAGCTGCTCGTTGCGGGCGGTGGCCCCCTGCTCCGGCATCTCTGCGCAGGACGCGTCGGATTCCGCGCTCGTTCCGCTTGCGCCGTTGCCGCTCACTGGAACGCCCCCATCCCTCAGCATCTTCGACACGAAACCGCGTCGGAGGCCGGTACGGTACGGGCCTTCACAGGTCCTCCACACCATGCCTCCGGCATACCCGCGGACGAGTCTGCCTTCGCTCTTCGTGCACCGAAAGTAATCCTACGATCACCCCTTCGGCGAGGTCGATCCCGGAAACGCCACCATTCGCCACCCCTTCGAATGAACTCGCCACCCGCCAGGCGCGATTCACTTGACAGGAAGGCGAAACCGATCGGTTGGACAGAGGTGCGCTCGGGGCGCGCGCGGCGAGGAGTGCGCCGGGCGCCCGACGGGCGGACCGGGGCGGACCACGGCCGCCCGGGCACGGCGCCCGGCCGGCATCCGGTTCCGCCGACGTCGTAACCACCGGCACGTCCGACCCGTTGGAGGGGGCATGGGCATGGGCTTCACGATCGGCGGCAGCCGCGGCACCAAGGAGTTCCGTTCCGGCGCTCGGCGCCGCGGCCGGACGTCGGAGTGCACGGCGGTGGCGGAGTACACCGGACTGTGGGGCTGGGACGTGGTCCCCGGCGCCCGCGCCGCGGCACCCGCCCGCGACTGCTCCTGCGGTCATACGAATTGTGGCGCGCCGGGGGCGCACCCGCTGGCCCTCGCGCCGACGGTGCCGGCCGGAGCCACCCTCGACGAGGTCACCGAGACCTGGAGCGGTTACCCGGGGGCGGCGGTACTGCTCCCCGTCGGCCGCTCCTTCGACGTCATCGAGGTGGCCGAGGAGGCCGGGCGTCGGGCGCTGGTCCGCCTGGAGCGGATGGGCCTGCCGCTGGGCCCGGTCACCGCGACCCCGGACGGCCGGGCCCAGTTCTTCGTGGCCCCGGGCGCCGCCGACGGGATGCCCCAGCTGCTGTACCGGATGGGCTGGGACGACGCCGGGCTGGATCTGCTGGCGCTGGGCAAGGGCTCGTACGTCACCGCTCCCCCGTCGGACTTCGCGGGACGGGGCCCGGTGAGCTGGCTGCGCACGCCGTCGCTGGACTCGGCCGGGGATCCGCCCCAGGCCCGGCTCCTGCTCGGCACCCTCGCCTATCTGTGCCACCGGCTGGGCCGGTCCTAGCTCCGGACACGGCAGCGCCCCCGGGTCCGATGGACCACGGGGGCACTGGGCGGCGTAAAGCCGTTCGGAGGCTCTCGGCGCTCGCGGGTTTCGCTCAGTCGCCGATCAGGGCGTCGACGAAGGCCTCCGGCTCGAAGGGGGCCAGGTCGTCCGCGCCCTCTCCGAGGCCGACGAGCTTGACCGGGACGCCGAGCTCGCGCTGGACGGCGATGACGATGCCGCCCTTGGCGGTGCCGTCGAGCTTGGTCAGGACGATGCCGGTGATGTCCACGACCTCCGCGAAGACGCGGGCCTGGGTCAGGCCGTTCTGCCCGGTGGTGGCGTCCAGGACCAGCAGGACCTCGTCGAGCGGGCCGTGCTTCTCCACGACGCGCTTGACCTTGCCGAGCTCGTCCATCAGGCCGGTCTTGGTGTGCAGACGGCCGGCGGTGTCGATGAGCACCACGTCGGCGCCCTCGGCGATGCCCTCCTTGACCGCGTCGTAGGCGATCGAGGCCGGGTCGCCGCCCTCGGGGCCGCGCACGGTGCGCGCGCCGACCCGGTCGCCCCAGGTCTGGAGCTGGTCGGCGGCGGCGGCGCGGAAGGTGTCGGCCGCGCCGAGCACGACGCTGCGGCCGTCGGCGACGAGCACGCGGGCGAGCTTGCCGGTGGTCGTGGTCTTGCCGGTACCGTTCACGCCGACGACCATCACGACGGCGGGGGTGTCCACGCCGCTCTCGGTCTTCACGGCGCGGTCGAAGTCGGTGCCGAGGAGGGCGACGAGCTCCTCCTTGAGCAGGGCGCGCAGGTCGGCGGGGGTGCGGGTGCCGAGCACCTTGACCCGCTCGCGGAGCCGGTCCACCAGCTCCTGGGTCGGCGCGACGCCGACGTCGGCGATGAGGAGGGTCTCCTCGATCTCCTCCCAGGTGTCCTCGTCGAGGTGCTCGCGGGAGAGCAGCGTGAGCAGCCCCTTGCCGAGCGAGTTCTGCGACCGGGCGAGGCGGGCGCGCAGCCGGACCAGGCGGCCGGCGGTGGGCTCGGGCACCTCGATCTCGGGCTCGGCCGGCGCCTCGGGCGCGACCTCGACCGCGGCCTCGGCGACGGGAGCCCCGGCCTCCGGGAGGGCGACCTCCTCGATCGTGCGGCGCGGCTCTTCCGCCGTCGGTGCGGCGTCCTCCCCCACCTGCGGTTCGGCGGGCGGGGCAGTGATGGTCGGCGTGCTCGGCGGCGCCGGGGGCAGCTGCTTCTTCTTGCGGCTGCTGACCACGAGCCCGCTGATGGCGCCGACCGCGACCAGGGCGATGACTACGGCAAGGATGAGGATGTCTGTCATAACCCACCCAGTATCGGCCACGCGCACCCGGAGCCGTGGACCTTGGACGTTCACACCAGGACGTAAGCCTCTGTTTGTGCTTTTTGCGGCAAATCTACGATGATGAGCAACTCCCCTCCGCCCCGCCTCCCCCCACGGAGTACACGTATGTCTGCCGAGACCGCCGTCGAGTCACGCGGCCTGGAGCCCGTACCGGACGCCGAGCGCCGCGGCCGGGTCCGCGAGCTCGTCCCGACCTGGGTCGCGGCCAACATCAGCGTGCTGCTGCTGACCATGGGCGCCGGTCTGGTCATCTTCAACAAGCTGAACATCTGGCAGGTGCTCGTCGTCGCGATCGCGGCGCCCGTGGTCTCGTACGGGATCGTCGGGCTCATATCCATCGCGGGCAAGCGCGGCGGGGCCCCCGGCATGGCGCTCTCCCGGGCCGTCTTCGGCCAGCGCGGCAACCTCTTCCCCGGGGCCCTGATCTGGGTCGCGCGCTGGGGCTGGGAGACCATCAACGCGGTCAGCGGCGCCTACGCCGTCCTGACCGTCCTCGACCTGGTCTTCGGCGTGAAGAAGAACACCGCCCTGATCGTCGTCACGCTCCTCTTCTTCGTCGGCTGCACCTTCCTGGTCTCCGGGCTCGGCATCAACGCGCTGCGCGTCTGCTCCAAGTGGTCCACGTACCTCTTCGGCGCGTTCAGCGTGCTCGTGCTGGGGTACCTGATCGCCGAGACCGACTGGTCGGCCGTCTTCTCCAAGCCCGCCGGCTCCACCGCGATGATGGTCGCGGGCATCGGCACCATCGCGGCCGGCGGCATCAGCTGGGTCCCCTCCGGCCCCGACTTCACCCGCTACCTGCCGCGCACCGCCTCCGCCAAGGGCATGGTCGGCGCGACCATCGGCGGCGCGGCCGTCGTCGTGATCCCGATGGTGCTGATGGGCGCGGTGATGGCGGTCGCCACCCCCGACCTCGCCACCGCGCAGGACCCGGTGTCCTTCATCGGCGAGCTGCTGCCGACCTGGATCGCGGTCCCGTACCTGCTGATCGCACTCGTCGGCATGCTGCTCATCAACTCGATGTCCATGTACTCGGCCGGCTTCACCGCTCAGACCCTCGGCATCAAGGTCCCGCGCGCGGCGGCGGTCAGCGTCAACGCCGTCATCAGCCTGGCCTTCGGCTTCCTGCTGATGGTGGTCGCGACCAGCTTCTTCGGCTCGTTCATCTCCTTCCTGACACTGCTGGCCGTGGCCTTCTCCGCATGGATCGGCGTCTTCGGCGTGGACATGCTGCGCCGGCCGTCCTACGACGGCGCCGCGCTCCTGGACACCACGCGGACCAGCGCCTACTGGTACCGGGGCGGCTTCGCCTGGCAGGCGATGACCGCCTGGGGCCTGGCCCTGGTGGTGGGCCTGCTGTTCACGAAGGTCGACTGGTTCAGCGGCCCGCTGGCCACCACGTGGATCGGCGAGAACGGCCTGGGCTGGGCGGCGGGCATCGTCACCTCGGCGGCGCTGTACGCGGTGCTGCCCCGCACCCCGGCCGCATCCCCCGCTCCGGCGGACGCGGCTCCGGCGCAGGACCCGGTCCCCGCCGGAGCCCTGTCCAACTGACGCCACGTCAGCTAACGTCCCCCTTCGCCCGCCCACCCACATCCGGCGAAGGGGGACTTCTCCATGCCCATCACCGTGGCCCGGTTCAACCTGATCGACCCGAACGGCACCCCGGAAACCCTCTCCGCCCGGTACAAGGCCGCGCTGGAGATGGCGAAGTACGCGGACGACCGCGGCATCGACACCATCCAGACGGAGGAGCACCACGGCACCGAGAACAACTGGCTGCCCTCCCCCTTCGCCTTCGCGGGCGCGGTCTTCGGCGCCACCCGCCGGATCGCCGTCACCGTCTCGGCGATCATCGGCCCGCTGTACGACCCACTGAAGGTCGCCGAGGACATCGCCGTACTGGACCTGCTCAGCGGCGGCCGCCTCGTCACGGTGGCCGGCATCGGCTACCGGCCCGAGGAGTACGAGCAGCACGGCGTGGAGTGGGGCCGGCGCGGCAAGCTCCAGGACGAGCTCCTGGAGACCCTGCTGAAGGCGTGGACCGGCGAGCCGTTCGAGTTCCGGGGCCGGACCGTACGGGTCACCCCGCGGCCGTTCACCCAGCCGCACCCGCTGCTCCTGGTCGGCGGCAGTTCCGAGGCGGCGGCCCGCCGCGCGGCCCGGCTGGGGCTGCCGTTCTTCCCCAGCGCGCACCTGCCCGAGCTGGAGGCGTACTACAACGCCAAGCTCGCGGAGTACGGCACCGAGGGCTTCTGCATGATGCCGGCGGCCGAGACCCCGCTGCTGCACATCGCCGAGGACCCGGACCGGGCCTGGGCCGAGTACGGCGAGCGCTTCCTCCACGAGGCCGGGATGTACGCGTCCTGGCAGTCCAAGGACATCCGCAGCGCCGTACGGTCGGGCGCGCACACGGTGGAGGAGCTCCGGGCGGAGGGGGTCTACCGCATCCTGACCCCCGACGAGGCGGTCGCGTACGCCCGCGGCGCCGGCGAGGCGGGGAACCTGGTGCTGCACCCGCTCTGCGGCGGGATGCCCGTCGACGAGGGCTGGCGGAGCCTGCAGCTGCTGTGCGAGCAGGTACTGCCCCGGCTCAAGGGCTGAGGCTGCGAGCGGCGGGTCAGCCCATCTCCTCCAACGCCTTGCCCTTGGTCTCCGGCACCCACTTGAGGATGAAGGGGATCGAGAGCAGGGCGAAGAAGGTGTAGATCATGTACGCGCCGGACAGGTTCCAGTCCGACAGCGTCGGGAACGACACCGTGATGACCCAGTTGGCGATCCACTGGGCCGCGGCCGCCACGCCGAGGGCGGCGGCGCGGATGCGGCCGGGGAACATCTCCCCGAGCAGCACCCAGACCACCACGCCCCAGGACAGCGCGAAGAAGAGGACGAAGCAGTTGGCCGCGACCAGGGCCACGATGCCCTGCGCGTGCGGCAGCGCGATGTCGTCCCCGGAGCCGGACTTGGCCGAGAAGGCCCAGGCGGCCAGGCCCAGCGAGATCGCCATGCCGGCGGAGCCGATCAGCGCGAGCGGCTTGCGGCCGATGCGGTCCACGAAGATCATCGCGATCACCGTGCCGATGATGTTCACGACCGAGGTCTCGAAGGAGTACAGGAACGAGGCGCTCGGGTCGATGCCGACCGACTGCCACAGCGAGGAGCTGTAGTAGAAGATCACGTTGATGCCGACGAGCTGCTGGAAGACCGACAGGCCGATGCCGATCCACACGATCGGCAGGAAGCCGGCCCTCCCGCCCAGCAGGTCCTTGAAGGTGGACTTGTGCTCGGAGCGCATGGCGTGCTCGATGTCCGCGACCCGCGCGTCGAGGTCGACGTGCGTGCCCTCGACCTCGGCGAGGACCTTCCGGGCCTCCGCGTCGCGTCCTACGGAGATCAGGAAGCGCGGGGACTCCGGGATGACGAAGGACATCAGCCCGTAGAGCACGGCCGGGACGACCATGACGCCGAGCATCCACTGCCAGGCCTCCAGGCCGCCGATCTTTCCGCGCTGCTCGCCGCCCGCGAGGTTGAGGATCCCCCAGTTGACGAGCTGGGAGACGGCGATGCCGATGACGATCGCCGCCTGCTGGAAGGAGGCCAGCCGGCCCCGGTACGCCGGCGGGGACACCTCGGCGATGTAGGCCGGGCCGATGACGGAGGCCATGCCGATGCCGAAGCCGCCGATGACCCGCCACAGGGCCAGGTCCCAGAGGGCGAAGGGCAGGGAGGAGCCGATGGCGCTCGCGGTGAAGAGGAGGGCGGCGATCTGCATGCAGCGGATGCGGCCGATCCGGTCGGCGATGCGGCCGGCGGTGGCGGCGCCGAAGGCGCAGCCGATCAGCGCGGCGGCGATCACCTGGGCGAGGGTGCCGGCCCCGACGTCGAAGCGGTCCCTGATCGCTACGACGGCGCCGTTGATGACGGAGCTGTCGTAGCCGAAGAGGAACCCGCCCATGGCGGCGGCCGCGGTGATGAAGATGACGTGCCCGAGGTGGTCGGGCTGGGACGCGGGGCCGCCGCCTGACGCCGAGGCCCGCGCTGTGCTGCTGCTGGTCAAGGTCTGCTCCTGCGTGCCCGGCTGCTGTCGGTGACCCCTCCAGTGGCGCACAGGTCAAGATCGGGCACCACTCGGAGACCGGCGGCGGGGCCGAACGGGTGAGGGGCCGGAGCGGGTCAGCGCAGCCGCTGGCTGATGACCTTCGAGACGCCGTCGCCCTGCATCGAGACCCCGTAGAGCGCGTCGGCGACCTCCATCGTCCGCTTCTGGTGGGTGATCACGATCAGCTGCGAGCTCTCCTGGAGCTCCTCCATGATCCGGATCAGCCGCTGCAGGTTGGTGTCGTCGAGCGCGGCCTCCACCTCGTCCATCACGTAGAACGGGCTGGGCCTGGCCTTGAAGATGGAGACCAGCAGCGCCACGGCGGTCAGCGAGCGCTCGCCGCCCGAGAGCAGCGACAGCCGCTTGACCTTCTTGCCCGGCGGGCGGGCCTCCACGTCGACGCCCGTCGTCAGCATGTTGTCGGGATCGGTGAGGATCAGCCGGCCCTCGCCGCCCGGGAACAGCCTGGAGAACACCCCCTCGAACTGCCGGGCCGTGTCCCGGTAGGCCTCCGTGAAGACCTGCTCGACCCGCGCGTCGACCTCCTTCACGACCTGGAGGAGATCGGCACGGGTCTTGCGCAGGTCCTCGAGCTGTTCACTGAGGAACTTGTGCCGCTCCTCCAGCGCCGCGAACTCCTCCAGCGCCAGCGGGTTGACCTTGCCGAGCTGCTGGTAGGCGCGTTCGGCGGCCTTCAGCCGCTTCTCCTGCGCGGCCCGTACGAAGGGTCCCGGCGCGGCTTGCGCGTCCGGTTCCTCCCCGTCCGCGGACGGGCTCGGCGGTACCGGCTGGTCGGGCCCGTACTCGGCGACGAGTCCCGCCGCCGCGATCCCGAACTCCTCCAGCGCGCGGCTCTCCACCTGCTCGATCCGCATGCGCTTCTCGGCACCGAGCACCTCGCCGCGGTGCACGGAGTCCGTGAGCTTGTCGAGCTCGCCCTTGAGGTCGCGGCCCCTGGTCCGGGCCTCGCCGAGTTCGCGCTCGCGCAGGCCCTTCGCGTACTCGGCGGCCGTGCGCTCCTCGGCCGCGCGGGTCAGCGACACCTCGATGTGCGCGAGCAGCTGCCGGGCCCCGTCGGCGACGGCTCCCGCCACCTCGGCCTCGTGGCGCAGCCGGGCCCGGCGGCGCTCGGCCCGGGCGCGGGCCTCCCGCTCGGCGCGGGCACCACGATCGAGGGAATCGGCCCGTCCAGCAAGGCCCTTGACCCGCTCCTCGTGGGTCCTGAGCTGGAGCCGGGCCTCCATCTCGGTCTGCCTCGCGTTCGCCCCGTCGGCCGCGAGCCGGTCCCTGCGGGAGGTGTCCGGCTCCTCCTCGACCGGCATCTCCTCGGCGACGGCGAGCCGTTCCGCGCACTCCTCCACATCGGCCAGCGCCTGCTCCAGCGCGTCCTGGGCCTTGGCCGCGGCCGCGGCGGCACGCTCGGCCTCGCCCAGCGCCCCCTTCGCCTGCCCGGCGAGCCGCCCGAGCTGCTGCGCGACTCCGGCCCGCGCCTGTTCGGCGGCCCTGCGCAGCTCCCCGAGCTCCTCGACACGTGCACCGGCCTCGGCCCGGCGCGTGTCGGCGGCCTCCTTCTCGTCAGCCAGCTCCAGGCACTGCCCGTCCAGCCGGGCCAGCTCCGCGGCGGCCTCGTCCACGGCCGCCTGCACCTCGATCAGGCTGGGCACCCCGGCGGACCCCCCGTGCGCGAGGTGCGCCCCGAGCACGTCCCCGTCGGCGGTCACCGCCACGAGACCGGGCCGCGCGGCCACCAAGGCCTCGGCCTCGTCGAGCCCACCGACCACGGCAAAGTCCCGCAACACCCAACCCACGGCCCGCACGACTTCGGCATCCCCCTGCACGAGCTCCGTCGCGGGCACGTACACGGGAGCCCCCGCCTCCGGAGCCACCGAAGGCAAATCCAGCCCCACGAGCGTGTGGGGCTCGGGCAGATCCAGCCCCGCCGGCGCTTGACGCGCGGGCAGATCCAGCCCCGCCGGCGTTTGAGGCGCGGGGTCCGGGGCGGAGCCCC
>NZ_JBSGXB010000193.1:0-14530 GCF_053609185.1 Streptomyces sp. NPDC054956
GGCGGGCCCTTTCGCGTACGGGGGGCCGGGCGGCCCGATCGGTCGACCGGCCGGTCGGCGGCCCGTCAGCGGCCGCGCAGCGAGCGGTACGTGGCCACCAGCGCGCGCGTCGAGGCGTCCAGGCCGGGCACCTCTTCGCCCTCGGCGAGCGCGGGCTCGATGCGCTTGGCCAGGACCTTGCCGAGCTCCACGCCCCACTGGTCGAAGGAGTCGATGTTCCACACCGCGCCCTGGACGAACACCTTGTGCTCGTACAGCGCGATGAGCTGGCCCAGCACCGACGGGGTGAGCTCGGCCGCCAGGATCGTCGTCGTGGGGTGGTTGCCCGCGAAGGTCTTGTGCGGGACCAGCGGCTCCGCGACGCCCTCCGCCCGCACCTCGTCGGCCGTCTTGCCGAAGGCCAGAGCCTGCGTCTGCGCGAAGAAGTTCGCCATCAGCAGGTCGTGCTGGGCCGCCAGCGCCGGCGGCAGTTCGCCGATCGGCCGCGCGAACCCGATGAAGTCCGCGGGGATCACCTTCGTGCCCTGGTGGATCAACTGGTAGTAGGCGTGCTGGCCGTTGGTACCGGGCGTGCCCCACACCACCGGTCCGGTCTGCCATTCCACCGGGTTGCCGTCGCGGTCGACGGACTTGCCGTTGGACTCCATGTCCAGCTGCTGCAGGTAGGCGGTGAACCGGGAGAGGTAGTGGCTGTAGGGCAGTACGGCGTGCGACTGGGCGTCGAAGAACGCCCCGTACCAGATCCCCAACAGGCCCATCAGGAGCGGCGCGTTCTCGTGCGCCGGCGCCGTGCGGAAGTGCTCGTCCATGGCGTGGAAGCCGTCCAGCAGCTCCCGGAAGGCCTGCGGGCCGATCGCGACCATGAGCGAGAGGCCGATGGCGGAGTCGAAGGAGTACCGGCCGCCGACCCAGTCCCAGAACTCGAACATGTTGGCCGGGTCGATGCCGAAGTCCGTGACCTTCTCGGCGTTGGTCGACAGCGCCACGAAGTGCCGTGCCACGGCCGCCTGCTCGCCGCCGAGGCCCGCGAGCAGCCACTCGCGCGCCGAGGTGGCGTTGGTGATGGTCTCGATCGTCGTGAAGGTCTTCGACGCGATGATGAAGAGCGTCCGCTCCGGGTCCAGGTCGCGCACGGCCTCGTGCAGGTCGGCCCCGTCCACGTTGGACACGAAGCGCAGGGTCAGGCCCCGGTCGGTGAAGGCGCGCAGCGCCTCGTACGCCATCGCCGGTCCGAGGTCGGAACCGCCGATGCCGATGTTGACGACGTTCTCGATGCGCTTGCCGGTGAACCCGGTCCACTCCCCCGACCGGACGCGGTCGGCGAAGGCCGACATCTTGTCGAGGACCGCGTGGACGCCGGGTACGACGTTCTCGCCGTCCACCTCGACGACCGCGTCCTTCGGGGCGCGCAGCGCGGTGTGCAGGACCGCCCGGTCCTCGGTCGTGTTGATCTTCTCGCCGCGGAACATGGCCTCGCGCAGCTCGGCCACGCCGGTCGCGGCCGCCAGTGCCCGCAGCAGCGTCAGCGTCTCGTCGGTCACGAGGTGCTTCGAGTAGTCGATGTGCAGGTCCCCGACCCGCAGGGTGTAGCCGGTGCCCCGGCTCGGATCAGCCTCGAACAGCTCCCGCAGATGCGTCTGTCCCAGCTCGTCCCGGTGCTTGCCGAGTGCGAGCCACTCGGGGGTCCGGTTGAGCTTCGTGCGACTGTCTGCGTTCATCTCGGACATCAACCCACTTCTTCCGTCCTGTCGTGCCCCGCCGCTCTCCAACCTAAGGGATAAGAAGCGGCGCAACCGACACAAAGAGCCCGGCCCGCAGGAGAAGAAGACTCCTGCGGGCCGGGCCCGAAGTCACGAAGGTTCCCTGTCCGGGACGTGTCAGATCTCGCCGCGCAGCTTGGCGAGCGCCTCGGCGAGGATCGCCTCGCCGTCGGCGTCGGTGCGCCGCTCCCGTACGTACGCCAGGTGCGTCTTGTACGGTTCGGTGCGCGGCGGCGCCGGCGGGTTGTCCCGGTCCTGGCCGGCCGGGAACCCGCAGCGCGGGCAGTCCCAGGTGTCCGGCACGGTCGCGTCGCTGGCGAAGCTGGGCTGCGTCTCGTGCCCGTTCGAGCACCAGAAGGAGATGCGCAGGCGGGGCGCGGATTCGCCGCGCTCGGCCTCACCCATCGGCCCCGCTCCGACCCGACTGCCACGAATCGCGTTGCCACTTGCCACGGTCGTAACTCCCTGCGTGATGGTGCCGCGAAACGTGAGTGGATTCCGTCGCGGGCGCCCAAGTCTACGTAAGGCCCAACGCGCGTCCAGTGAACGGAGTTACCCGTTCCGGACGTGGACGCCGGACCTCATGATAGGCCGGGGAGGCCCGGGCGGACTGCCGGAATGGCCAGAACGCTTCAGCTGCCGTTGGTCTTCATGAGCAGGCCGAGCGCGACGATGCACGCGAACCACAGCAGACCGATCACCACGGTGATGCGGTCGAGGTTGCGCTCCGCGACCGAGGAC
Organism: Streptomyces sp. NPDC054956; assembly: GCF_053609185.1. Taxonomy (NCBI): domain Bacteria; kingdom Bacillati; phylum Actinomycetota; class Actinomycetes; order Kitasatosporales; family Streptomycetaceae; genus Streptomyces; species Streptomyces sp. NPDC054956. The sequence goes on from NZ_JBSGXB010000193.1 coordinate 2,502, forward strand.
CCGCCGACCGACGACTGCATACCGCCGCCGAACATGTCGGAAAGGCCGCCGCCCTTGCCCTTGTGCATCAGCACGAGCAGCATCAGCAGGGCGCTGAAGACGACCAGGGCGATCGAGAACCCCATAATCACGGCTGATTCCTACTTTCTGGTCTTACTGGCTTCGGGCGTTCCCGCATTGCGAAACGAGCACGGGGGCCGGTGGCTGGTGATACAGCCTCCGGCCCCCGCAAGGGTACGACGGATCCGCCCTACCGCATACTCACTGCCGGGCTCACTGGTCGCGGAACCGGACGATCTTCACGAACTCGTCGGCGTCCAGCGCCGCGCCGCCGATCAGGGCGCCGTCGACATCGGGCTGGGCCATGATCGCGGCGATGTTGCCGGACTTGACCGAGCCGCCGTACTGGATGCGGACCTTGTCGGCCAGCTCCTGCGAGTACAGCTCCGCGAGGCGGGCGCGGATGGCACCGCACACCTCCTGGGCGTCGTCCGGGGTGGCGACCTCGCCGGTGCCGATCGCCCAGACGGGCTCGTACGCGATCACGATGGACTCGACCTGCTCGGCCGGGACGTCCTTGAGGCCGCCGTCGAGCTGGTTCAGCGTGTACTCGACCTGCTGGCCGGCCTTGCGGATGTCCAGGCCCTCGCCGACGCACAGGATCGGGGTGATCCCGTGCTTGAAGGCGGCCTTGACCTTGGCGTTGCAGATCTCGTCGTTCTCGCCGTGGTACTGGCGGCGCTCGCTGTGGCCGACGGCCACGAACGTGCACTTCAGCTTCGACAGCATCGGGCCGGAGATCTCGCCGGTGTAGGCGCCGGAGTCGTGCGCCGAGATGTCCTGGGCGCCGTACTTGATCTTCAGCTTGTCGCCGTCGACCAGGGTCTGGACCGAGCGCAGGTCGACGAAGGGCGGCAGGACCGCGACCTCCACGGCGTCGTAGTCCTTGTCGGCCAGGGCGAAGGCGAGCTTCTGGACGTGGGCGATGGCCTCGAGGTGGTTGAGGTTCATCTTCCAGTTGCCCGCCATCAGCGGGGTGCGCCCTGCGGTGTTCTCAGTCATAAAGGTTCAGACCTCCAGTGCGGCGAGGCCGGGGAGCGTCTTGCCCTCGAGGTACTCGAGGGAGGCGCCGCCACCGGTCGAAATGTGGCCGAAAGCGTTCTCGTCGAAGCCGAGCGTGCGCACGGCCGCGGCCGAGTCGCCACCGCCGACGACGGTGAACGCGCTGCTGTCGAGGAGGGCCTGCGCGATCGCGCTGGTGCCTCCGGCGTAGTCGGGGTGCTCGAAGACGCCCACGGGACCGTTCCAGAAGACGGTCTCGGCGTCGGCGATCTTCGAGGCGTACAGCTCGCGGGTCTTGGGACCGATGTCCAGACCCTCCTTGTCGGCGGGGATCTTGTCCGCGTCGACGGTGATGAAGTCCGCCGGGGTCTTGCCCTTGAGGTCGGGGAAGTCCGTGGAAGCGAGGATGTCGACCGGGAGGACCAGCTCGACGCCGTTGTCCTCGGCGCGCTTCATGTACTCCTTGACGACCTCCACCTGGTCCTTCTGGAGCAGGGAGATGCCGACCTCGTAGCCCTTGGCGTAGAGGAAGGTGTACGCCATGCCGCCGCCGATGAGGAGGCGGTCGGCCTTGCCGAGCAGCTGGTCGATGACGGCGAGCTTGTCGGAGACCTTGGCGCCGCCGAGGATGACGACGTACGGGCGCTTGACCTCGGCGGTCAGCTTCTTCAGGACGCCGACCTCGGTGGCGATGAGGTAGCCGGCCGCGTGCGGGAGGCGCGCGGGGAGGTCGAAGACCGAGGCGTGCTTGCGGTGGACAGCGCCGAAGCCGTCGCCGACGTAGACGTCGGCCAGCTCGGCGAGCTGGTCCGCGAAGGCGCCGCGCTCGGCGTCGTCCTTCGCGGTCTCACCGGCGTTGAAGCGCAGGTTCTCGATGACGGCGACCTGTCCGTCGGCGAGGGCGGCGACGGTCTCCTTGGCGGAGGCGCCGACGGTGTCGGTGGCGAACGCGACGTCCGCGCCGAGCAGCTCTCCGAGCCGGGCGGCGGCGGGGGCCAGGGAGAACGCCGGGTCCGGGGCGCCCTTGGGGCGGCCCAGGTGCGAGGCCACGATCACGCGGGCGCCGGCCTCGGCGAGCTTCGCGATGGTCGGCTGCACGGCGCGGATGCGCCCGTCGTCGGTGATCTCACCGTTCGCGAGCGGCACGTTCAGGTCGGCGCGGACGAAAACCCGCTTACCGGAAACGCCCTCGGCGAGAAGTTCGTCGATCGTCTTCATTGCTGTTTCTACTCCTTTTCCCCGGCCGGATCCTGTATCCGTGCGGGGTGAGAGGTACAAGGCAAGCAACAGGGCCCGTACAGCGCTTCGTCGCGCTGCCCGAGCCCCGGTGCTCACATTGTCGTGCCTGCTGCCTTGGTGCTTAGAGCTGGCCGCCGACGAACACGGTCAGGTCGACCAGGCGGTTGGAGTAGCCCCACTCGTTGTCGTACCAGCCGATGACCTTGACGCTCTTGCCCTGGACCATGGTCAGGGAGGAGTCGAAGGTGCAGGAGAACGGCCAGTTCACGATGTCGGAGGAGACGATCGCGTCCTCGGTGTAGTCCAGGATGCCCTTGAGCTGACCCTCGGAGGCCTTCTGGAACGCGGCGTTGACCTCGTCCTTGGTGACCTCGCGCTCGAGCTCGATGACCAGGTCGGTCACGGAACCGGTGGGGACCGGGACGCGCATGGCCATGCCGTCGAGCTTGCCGGCCAGCTCCGGGATGACCAGCGCGGTGGCCTTGGCGGCACCCGTGGTGGTCGGGATGATGTTCTCGGCGGCGGCGCGGGCGCGGCGCAGGTCCGAGTGCGGGAAGTCCAGGATGCGCTGGTCGTTCGTGTACGCGTGGACCGTCGTCATCAGGCCCTTGACGATGCCGAAGTTCTCGAGGAGGACCTTGGCCATCGGCGCCACGCAGTTGGTGGTGCAGGAGGCGTTGGAGATGACGTGGTGGTTGGCCGCGTCGTACTTGTCCTGGTTGACGCCCATCACGATCGTGATGTCCTCGTCCTTGGCCGGAGCCGAGATGAGGACCTTCTTCGCGCCGGCCGCGATGTGCTTGGCGGCGTCGGCCTTCTTCGTGAAGATGCCGGTCGACTCGATGACGATGTCGGCACCCAGCTCGCCCCAGGGGAGGTTCGCGGGGTCGCGCTCGGCGAAGGTCTTGAAGGTGTTGCCGTCGACGGTGATGGTGTCGTCGGTGTGGCTGACCTCGGCCTCGAGGCGGCCCAGGATCGTGTCGTACTTGAGAAGGTGCACCAGGGTGGCGTTGTCAGTCAGGTCGTTGACACCGACGATCTCGATGTCCGCTCCCTGCTTCAGGAGCGCACGGAAGTAGTTGCGGCCAATTCGACCAAAACCATTGATGCCTACGCGGATCGTCACGAACCGATCTCCTCGTTGGTGCGCCGGCCTGTCCGCCGGCGAGCTGTATGGGATGTCCCCGACCGCTTACGACCCTACCTCTCCGTGAGCTTTTGAGTGACATCGAGAAGCGTCTGACACGCCCCGAGGCCCCGCACTCCAGGACGAGTACGGGACCTCGGGGACTTTGTGCCCCGTCACTCAGCGTGAACGGAAAGGGGGCCTCTGATCAGCGGTTGAGGGAGCGCAGGGCCTTACCGACGAGTAGCGCGCGGTCCGCTGCCGCCGGCACGTGTTCCAGACCGAAGCCCAGGAGCACGGTGTTACGCGTAGTCACCGACGCGTACGACTTGAACAGCTCGCCCGTGCGGGACCAATCGCCCGGAACATCAGGACTTCCGGCAGGTGCGCCCTGGGCGGTCCAGACGCCGAGCGAGGTCTCGAATCCCTCGGCCGCCTGGTCGGTCCCGCCGGTGGACAGGCGAGCCTCGTCCGCGAACACGCCGCGGCCGCCCGAGCCCGGGTCGGTGATGTACGAGAGGGAGACCTCGACGCTCTTGCCGGCATAGGCGCTCAGGTCGAAGGAGACCTGCTTCCAGCCGCTGGAGGAACCGGTGAAGGAGTTCCATGTGCCGGTGGTGCCCTGCGGGGTGCAGCCGCCGGCGTCGAGGGTGAGGTAGCGGCGCAGGAACGGGTGGTCGTTGATGAAGAACCCGGCCCCGCACTCCTCCGGAACGGTCGTGCTGCTCAGACCGCCGGTGTCGGGCAGCGTGGTCCAGTCGTCGCCGCCGACGGTGTGGGCCTCCAGCACCGCGTGGTCGTAGCCCTCCTCGGTGTTCCAGTTGAGCGCCGTCTTCAGCTTCGGCTGGTCGGCCGCGGTGACCCCGGTGAGGTCGATGGTGCGGGTGAGGCGCTTCCAGTCGTCGTCGTCGTGGGTGGCCGAGGCCATCCACGATCCGGCGTACGGGGCGTAGGGGTTCACGACGCCCGTGTACTGGCCCGCCTGCGCGCTCTTGAACTGCGGGAACTGCGCGGCCGGCAGGGTGTCGGAGGTGACCGTGTAGGAGCCCGGGCGGTCGAGCGGGTTGTCCGCTGCTCCGCCGAGGGCGCCCTTGGCTCCGGCGAGGGAGCCCGCGCCGTTGAACCCGGTGGGACCGCTGACGGTCGCGCGGCCGTAGGCGCCGAGGAAGTACTGGCCGAAGTCGTTGGTCACGGCGCGGCCGACCTGGGCGTTGCCGCCGGCCAGCTCACCGGCCTCGATCAGCTTGCCGCCCTCGTTGAGGAAGTCGCGCACCGCCAGCTGGGTGTCGCCGCCCGGGGACTTGGCCCCCGTGTAGTGGACGGCGGTACGGAAGTGGGAGAGCACGCCGAGGTGGTGCGGGGCGCCCTGGACGGCCACGTCCCAGACCGCCGCGCTCTTGCCGTTGGCGCGCAGGGCGTCGACGTACTCCTGAGCGTGCTTCGCCGCCGCGCCCTCCTCCGCGATCACCAGCACGTCGGCGCGCGGCCGCTCGGCCACCGTGTACGTGAAGTGCTCGCTGGAGACCTGCTTGCCGGAGCGGTCGCGGCCGGTGAACCAGACCTCGACCTTGTCGCCGGGCTTCGCACCGTCGACCTCGGCCCGGTACTCGTCGAACCAGTTGTTGTCGTCGCCGCCGTAGACTTCGCCGCCCTTCCAGGCCTTGAGGTCCTCGTCGTGCGTGCGGCCGCCGTTGATCCGGAAGTTGAGCTCCTTGTCCTTCAGGGCCTTGCGGGCCGTGACGGCGACCGTCTGGTCCTCACCGCGGGCCACGTAGGAGGTGGTGAAGGGGTCCAGGGTGAAGTCCGCGGCGGTCAGGCCCAGGGAGGACTTCGGCTGGTCCGGGTGCTCGGCGCTCTCGGCGACGGAGAGTGCGAAGGGGATGTTCTTGGCGAACTCCGCCTGGATGAGCTTCTCGTCGTCCGGGAAGTTGAAGCCGGAGGCGCAGTCCTCGGGCTTCCACTGGTCGTTCGGGTCGATCGCGGAGGCCGTCTGGCAGGTGGTCATCTCCGGCGTGAACATCATGATGCCGTTGGCGTTGGCTGCCTGGCTGTCGGCCTCGCCGTTGGTGGTGTAGAGCTCCGAGGAGACCTGCGGGTAGTAGCCGGGGACGGCCGGGTTCTCCGGGGTGCCCGCGAGCGCCTTGTAGGCGATGTCGTCGGGGGTGGGGGTGGCCACCTGCCAGCCCACGCCGTACAGGATCAGCTCGGCGGCCGAGTGGTAGTTGACCGCGTAGTCGAAGCCGATGCGCTTCTCGAACTTGTCGAGGGCGACGGTCTCGGGCTCGGAGGAGGCCTGGGGGCCGCGGTAGGTCTCGCTCGACTGGTTGGGCGAGGAGCCCTCGTTGTCGTAGCCCCACTTGTAGGCGAAGTTGCGGTTGAGGTCGACGCCGTCGCCCGCGGTGATCTTGCCGTCGCCGTTGTTGTCGCGCATGTTCTTGCGCCACAGCCGCTGGCCGTCGGGGGCGAAGGTGTAGTCGTAGCCGTCGGGGTTGGCCGAGAGCAGGAACCACATCTCCGTGGAGTCCACCAGCTTGGTGATCCGCGGGTCCTTGCCGTAGTTGTCGAGGGTGTGGTGCATCAGCCGCCGGGTCATCTCGGGGGTGATCCACTCGCGGGCGTGCTGGTTCGACATGTACAGCACGGAGGGCTTGTCGCCGTCCCTGCTCTTCTTGGCGTTCTTGGTGACCTTCAGGGCGAGGATGTCCTTGCCCTGGACGGTCTTGCCGATGGAGACGACCTTGGTGAGGCCGGGGTTCTCCTGGGCCGTGCGCAGGATCTCCTCCTGGAGCCCGCCCTTGCCGCTGTAGGGGCGGAACACCCCGTCGCCGGCCGCCGCCAGGGAGCGCGCGGTGTTGGCCGCGACCTTGCGCTCGGCGAGTTTGACGCCCTGGGCGGCCAGCTCCTTGGCCTGACCGCCGGTGAGGAAGAGCTCGACCTTGGCGGTCCCGGAGTCCGGGGCGCGCTCGGAGAGCTCGTGCGCGTCCTGGCCGGCGGCCAGCACGAGCGGTACCTGCTCCTTGGTGATGTCGGCGTCGTAGACCCGCACCTCGTCGGCGGATTCCCCGGCCGCCGCACTCTGGGGCTGGGCCGCCGCGGGTAGCGCGGCCAGTGTGGTGCCGAAGACGAGTGCGCTTGCGGCGAGGATCGATCTCGCGCGGTGCCTCATGTGCCCCCCTGGGCGTCGTCTGCCACGAAAGCTTCGGACGACAGGCTCACGACCAGCCCATGCTCATGTCAATGGGGCCTACGGAAAGAGGCCCGCACGAGTGATCGCACGGGCCCCTTCCGGAGTCACGCATTCCGCCGCTTGGCCGCCGGGGTGGCCCCGGATGGCCCCGCAGCGGCCTCAGCCGGCCATGTTGTCGGCCAGCTCCTCGCTGTCGCTGAGGTCCAGGTTCGACTCGGTGCCCGGGATGCCCAGGTCCTGCGCCCGCTTGTCCGCCATCGCCAGCAGACGGCGGATGCGGCCCGCGACCGCGTCCTTGGTCAGCGGCGGGTCGGCGAGCGCGCCCAGCTCCTCCAAGGAGGCCTGCTTGTGTTCCATGCGCAGCCGGCCGGCCGCCGCGAGGTGCTCGGGGACCTCCTCGGCGAGGATCTCCAGGGCGCGCTGCACGCGGGCTCCGGCGGCCACCGCGGCCCGCGCGGAACGGCGCAGGTTGGCGTCGTCGAAGTTCGCGAGGCGGTTGGCGGTGGCGCGGACCTCGCGGCGCATCCGCCGCTCCTCCCAGGCCAGCACCGAGTCGTGGGCGCCGAGCCGGGTCAGCAGGGCGCCGATGGCGTCCCCGTCGCGTACGACGACCCGGTCCACGCCGCGGACCTCGCGGGCCTTGGCGGCGATGGAGAGCCTGCGGGCGGCCCCGACGAGGGCCAGCGCGGCCTCCGGACCGGGGCAGGTGACCTCCAGGGAGGAGGAGCGTCCCGGCTCGGTGAGCGAGCCGTGGGCGAGGAAGGCCCCGCGCCAGGCCGCCTCGGCGTCACAGGTGGCCCCGGAGACCACCTGTGGGGGAAGACCCCGGATCGGGCGGCCGCGGCCGTCCACGAGGCCGGTCTGGCGGGCCAGCTGGTCGCCGCCGGCGACCACGCGGACCACGTACCGGTTGCCCCGGCGCAGACCGCCCGGAGCCATGATCACCAGGTCCGAGGAGTGGCCGAAGATCTCGAGGATGTCCTTGCGCAGCCGGCGGGCCGCGATCCCCGCGTCCAGTTCCGCCTCGATGACGATCCGGCCGCTCACCAGGTGCAACCCGCCCGCGAACCGAAGGATCGCCGAGACCTCCGCCTTCCTGCAGCAGGTGCGGGTGACGGGCAGGCGGGCGATCTCATCCTTCACCGCGGGCGTCATCGCCATGGGCCGATCCTTCCATGCATCCGAAAAATACGGTCGTACGCGGCGGCGAGCAGCTCCGGATCATGCTTCGGAGAGCCGTCCTGCCTGGCAACCGGCGCCAGCTCGACCGCGGCGCCGAACCGTTTTGCGGCATCGGCGAGGGACTCGCGGTCGGGCACGGCGGCCTGATCGGCCAGCACCACGTCCAGGGCGAGTTTAGGGGCGTGTCGGGCCAAAACCTCCAAATGACGCTGCGGAGAGAAGCCCTCTGTTTCACCGGGTTGCGGAGCGAGGTTCAGCGAAAGGACCTTCCGGGCCTTCGTCTCGACCAGCGCGTCGAGCAGTTCCGGCACCAGCAGGTGCGGGATCACCGACGAGAACCAGGACCCCGGACCGAGCACCACCCAGTCCGCGTCGAGGACCGCGGCGACCGCCTCCGGCACCGCCGGCGGATCGGCCGGCACCACCTGTACGGAGAGCACCTCGCCGGGGGTCAGCGCCACCGTGGCCTGTCCCCGTACGGTGTCCACGTCCTCGGGGCGGGCCGGATCGTGCCCCTTGACCAGGGCCTGGAGCTCCAGGGGGACCGCGGACATCGGCAGGACCCGGCCCTGGGCGCCGAGCAGCTTGCCGACGAGGTCCAGGGCCTGGACGGGGTCGCCGAGCTGTTCCCACAGCGCGACGATCAGCAGGTTGCCCACGGCGTGCTCGTGCAGGTCGCCCTTGGACTGGAAGCGGTGCTGGATGACCCGCGCCCAGGTCTGGCCCCAGTCGTCGTCCCCGCACAGCGCGGCCAGCGCCTTGCGCAGGTCGCCGGGCGGCAGTACGCCGAGTTCCTCGCGCAGCCGCCCGCTGGAGCCTCCGTCGTCGGCGACGGTGACGACGGCGGTGAGGTCGCCGGTGATGCGGCGCAGGGCGGTCAGCGAGGCCGACAGGCCCCGGCCGCCGCCGAGGGCCACGACCTTGGGCGCGACCACCTTGGGGGCCTCGCCGCGGCGCAGCCCCGTGCGGCCGCCGCCGGCGTCGTCCTTGCCGGAGGTGAGCCGGCGCAGGCGACGGAGCCGCAGGGTGCGTCCGGTCACTCGCGCCCCATGTCCCTGTGGACTACGACGGTCTCGACTCCCTCGGAGGCGAGCCTGGCGGCGAGCTTCTCGGACATGGCGACACTGCGGTGCTTGCCGCCGGTGCAGCCGACCGCGATCGTCACGTACCGCTTGCCCTCGCGGCGGTAGCCGGCGGCGATGAGCTGGAGCAGCTCCGTGTAGCGGTCGAGGAACTCCTTGGCGCCGGGCTGGCTGAAGACGTAGCCCGACACCTCCTCGTTGAGCCCGGTGAAGGGGCGCAGCTCCGGGACCCAGTGCGGGTTGGGGATGAAGCGGCAGTCGACGACGAGGTCGGCGTCGACGGGCAGGCCGTACTTGAAGCCGAAGGACATGACGGTGGCCCGCAGCTCGGGCTCCTCGTCGCCCGCGAACTGGGCGTCCATCTTGGCGCGCAGTTCGTGCACGTTCAGGCTGGAGGTGTCGATGACCAGGTCTGCGTCGCCGCGCAGCTCGCGCAGCAGGTCGCGCTCGGCGGCGATGCCGTCGACGATGCGGCCGTCGCCCTGCAGCGGGTGCGGGCGGCGGACCGACTCGAAGCGGCGCACGAGCGCGTCGTCCGAGGACTCCAGGAAGACGATGCGCCGGGTGACCCCGCGGGTCTCCAGGTCGGCGAGGGACTCGCGCAGGGCGTCGAAGAACTGGCGGCCGCGGACGTCGACGACGACGGCGATGCGCGCCACGTTGCCCTGCGAGCGGGCGCCGAGCTCCACCATGGTGGTGATCAGCGCGGGCGGGAGGTTGTCGACGACGAACCAGCCGAGGTCCTCCAGGCACTTGGCCGCCGTACTGCGGCCGGCCCCGGACATTCCGGAGATGATCACCAGCTCGGGGATGGCCGCCTCGGCGGTATCTCCGGGCTCCACTGTCGTGCCCGTACTCACCTGTGCTCCGTCTCGGTCGTACTCGGATTCTGAATCGTGCTCGGAATCATGCACTGATCCGCGATCGTGCTGGGATTCGCGCTCGGTCATTGCTCGGTCCCCCGTTCGGATGCTGCTCCCGCGGGCGCGGGGATCTCATCCTCAATGATCTCCCCGGTCGCCGTGTTGACGGCGGGGCCGCCGGGAACCGCCTGGGCGAGGGCCGCGGCCACGGTCTCGGCCGTCTTGCGGCCTATGCCCGGGACCTCGCAGATCTGGTCGATTGTCGCCTGTCTCAGCTTCTTCACCGAACCGAAGTGCTTGAGCAGGGCCAGTTTGCGGCTCTCGCCGAGCCCGGGGACCTCGTCGAGCGGGCCGGTCTTCAGGCGCTTGCCGCGCTTGTTGCGCTGGTACTGGATGGCGAAGCGGTGGGCCTCGTCGCGCACGCGCTGGAGCAGGTACAGGCCCTCGCTGGTGCGGGGCAGCACCACCGGGTCGTCCTCGCCCGGCAGCCAGACCTCCTCCAGCCGCTTGGCCAGGCCGCACACGGCGACGTCGTCGATCCCGAGCTCGTCCAGGGCCCGCTTGGCGGCGGCCACCTGCGGCTGCCCGCCGTCGACCACGACGAGCTGCGGCGGGTACGCGAAGCGCTTGGGGCGCCCGTCGTCCTCGGCCGCCCGCGCGGGCGCGCCGTCGGCGCCTCCCGCCGCGTCCTCGGCGTCCTCGGCGCCCTCGGGGGACCACTCCCCCGTCTTCAGCTTCTCCTGGAGGTAGCGCCGGAAGCGCCGCGAGACCACCTCGTGCATGGAGCGGACGTCGTCCTGCCCCTCGAAGGATTTGATCTGGAAGCGCCGGTACTCGCCCTTGCGGGCCAGCCCGTCCTCGAAGACGACCATGGAGGCCACGACGTCGTCGCCCTGCAGGTGCGAGATGTCGAAGCACTCGATGCGCAGCGGCGCGCCGTCCAGCTCCAGCGCCTCGGCGATCTCCTCCAGGGCCCGCGAGCGGGTGGTGAGGTCGGAGGCGCGCTTGGTCTTGTGCAGGGCGAGGGACTGCAGCGCGTTGCGGTGGACGGTCTCCATCAGCGCCTTCTTGTCCCCGCGCTGCGGGATGCGCAGGCTGACCAGGGAGCCGCGCCGCTCGGCGAGCCACAGCGCGAGCGCCGGGGTGTCCTCGGGGAGCGCCGGGACGAGCACCTCCTTGGGGACCGCCTCGCCCTTCTCCTCGCCGTACAGCTGCTGCAGGGCGTGCTCGACGAGCCCGGCCGTGTCGACGGCCTCGACCTTGTCCGTGACCCAGCCGCGCTGGCCGCGGACCCGGCCGCCGCGTACGTGGAAGATCTGCACGGCGGCTTCGAGCTCGTCCTCGGCGACCGCGATCAGGTCGGCGTCGGTGGCGTCGGCGAGCACGACGGCGTTCTTCTCCATGGCCCGGCGCAGGGCCCCTATGTCGTCGCGCAGCCGCGCGGCCTTCTCGTACTCCATCTCCTCGGCGGCCTCGTGCATCTCGCGTTCGAGGCGGGAGAGGTAGGTACCGGTCCGGCCGGCCATGAAGTCGCAGAAGTCCTCGGCCAGTTCGCGGTGCTCCTCGGGGGTGACCCGGCCGACGCAGGGCGCGGAGCACTTGCCGATGTAGCCGAGCAGGCAGGGGCGGCCGATCTGGGCGGAGCGCTTGAACACCCCGGCGGAGCAGGTGCGGACGGGGAAGACCCGGAGCATCAGGTCGACGGTCTCGCGGATGGCCCAGGCGTGCCCGTAGGGGCCGAAGTAGCGCACGCCCTTCTTCTTGGGGCCGCGCATGACCTGGACCCTCGGATAGTCCTCGTTCATGGTGACGGCGAGGGAGGGGTAGCTCTTGTCGTCCCGGTACTTGACGTTGAACCGGGGGTCGAACTCCTTGATCCAGGAGTATTCGAGCTGCAGCGCCTCGACCTCGGTGGACACCACGGTCCACTCGACGGAGGCCGCCGTGGTCACCATGGTGGCCGTACGGGGGTGCAGCCCGGCGATGTCCTGGAAGTAACTGGCCAGCCGCTGGCGCAGGCTCTTGGCCTTCCCGACGTAGATCACCCGGCGGTGCTCGTCGCGGAACTTGTAGACCCCCGGGGAGTCGGGGATCTGTCCCGGCTCGGGACGGTAACTGGATGGGTCGGCCATGCCGCCACCCTACTGTCGCCCGCCGACAACCGGGCCGCTCCCCTCCCGTGCCGCGGGGTCCGCGCCCGCCCGGAAGCGGGGTCGCGCATGGCGCGGGGCCCGGCCGCCCGGGGGGGGGGGGGGGCCGGGCGGCTGGGTACGCCCCCCCCCCCCCCG
>NZ_JBSGXB010000194.1:0-14502 GCF_053609185.1 Streptomyces sp. NPDC054956
GAACCGGGCCGAGCCACCCGGTGACGACGGCCGACCCGGAACCGGTCCGGGTCGCTCGGCGACGGCGGCCGAGCCGGAAACGGGCCGGCCCATCCGGCGACGCCGGTCGGGCCGGCCCGGGTCCGGGCTGGGCCCGGTCCGGAACCGACCCGGGGGCGTCCGCCGGTCAGGCCCGGCCCGCCCGCAAGACGCCCCGAGGGAACCGTCAGGCCAGCTTCGCGCTGAGCGTGATCGTCGTGCCCGTCAGGGCCTGGCTGACCGGGCAGTTCTTCTTGGCGTCCTCGGCCGCGGCGACGAACGCGTCGTTGTCCAGGCCGGGGACGTCGCCCTCGACGGTGAGGTGGATCCCGGTGATGCCCTTGCCCGGGACGAAGGTGACGGCCGCCGAGGTGGTCAGCTTGGCCGGCGGGTTGCCCAGCTTCGCGAGGCCGTTCGAGAAGGCCATGTTGAAGCAGCTGGAGTGCGCGGCGGCGATGAGCTCCTCCGGGCTGGTGCGCCCGTTCGCCTCCTCGTCGGTACGGGCGGGCCAGGAGACGGGGTAGCTGCCGAGGCCGGACGAGTCGAGCGTGACGACGCCCTTGCCTTCGAACAGGTCGCCTTCCCAGACGGCGTGTGCGTTGCGTGTGGCAGCCATGGTGGATCCCTTCGCAGAAGTGGAAACGGCCGGCTCGCGGAAACGGGCCGACGCCTCCAAACCTACTGGGACACCAGGGGCTTCGCGTCGCGCGCCAGCGCGGTGAGCCGCGAGATGGCGCGGAAGTACTTCTTGCGGTAGCCGCCGTTCAGCATCTCTTCACTGAAGAGCCGGTCGAAGGGGACGCCGGAAGCGAGCACGGGTATCTCGCGGTCGTACAAGCGGTCGGCGAGGACGACCAGGCGCAGCGCGGTCGACTGGTCCGGGACCGGACCCACGTCGGTGAGGCAGACGGCCGCTATGCCGTCGGTCAGGGCCCCGTACCGGCTGGGGTGGACCCGGGCGAGGTGCTCGAGGAGACCGGGGAAGTCGTCCAGGCTGGCGCCGGGCGTCGCGTACGCGGTCTTGGCGACCTGCTCGTCCGAGAAGGGCGCCGGGGCCTCGGGCAGCCCGCGGTGGCGGTAGTCCTGGCCGTCGATGCGCAGCGGCCGGAAGTGCGCGGACAGGCCCTGGATCTCGCGCAGGAAGTCCGCGGCGGCGAAGCGGCCCTCGCCGAGCTTGCCGGGCAGGGTGTTGGAGGTGGCGGCCAGCGCCACGCCCTGCTCGACCAGGCGGCTGAGCAGGGAGGAGACGAGGACGGTGTCGCCCGGGTCGTCCAGCTCGAACTCGTCGATGCACAGGAGGCGGTGGCCGCCCAGGGTCTGGACCGTCTGCTGGAAGCCGAGCGCGCCGACCAGGTTGGTCAGCTCCACGAAGGTGCCGAAGGCCTTGAGCGCGGGCTCGGCCGGGGTGGCGTGCCAGAGCGAGGCGAGCAGGTGGGTCTTGCCGACTCCGTAGCCACCGTCGAGGTAGACCCCGCGCGGGGCGGTGGGGGCGGCGGGCTTCTTGGAGAACCAGCGCTTCTTGCCGGCGCCGCTCGCGTGCGCCCCGCCGAGGCCCGCGGCGAAGCCGGAGAGGACGGTGACGGCCTCGGACTGGCTCGGCTGGGCCGGGTCCGGGTTGTACGTGTCGAAACGCACCGAGTCGAAACGCGGGGGCGGCACCATCTCGGCCACCAGCCGTTCGGCGGGCACCCGCGGCTCGCGGGCGCAGAGGGCCTGCGGGCCCGCGTCGGCTATCGGAGGCCGCCCGGAGGCTGACGCTGAGGGCGAGAGTGATGTTGACACAGCTCTTAACTCTACGGGGCGTGGCACACTGCACCGATGCGCCGCCTGTTCCCTGTGACCGATCAGACATCAGCAGACCAGACCGACCGGGAGTGGTCGCTGGACGAGCTCGCGGAGGCGTACGCGTACCCCGTCCTGGGCCCGGACGGCCACTGGCTGCGGGCCAACATGGTGTCCACCCTGGACGGCGCCGCCCAGCACGACGGGCGTTCGCAGCCCATCTCCGGCGAGACCGACATGCGGATCTTCGGCACCCTGCGGGCGCTGGCCGATGTGGTGGTCGTCGGTGCGGAAACGGTTCGCCAGGAGGGCTACCGCCCCGCACGGGCCCGGGAGGCCTTCGCGGCCCGCCGCAGCGCCGCCGGTCAGGGCCCCGCGCCCGCCATCGCCGTGATCACGGCGAGCCTGGACCTGGACTTCGCGGCTCCCCTGTTCACCTCGCCGCTGGTGCCCACCCTGCTGCTCACCGGCGCCGCCGCTCCCGCGGACCGGGTGGCCGAGGCGGCCCGGGCCGGGGCCGAGGTCGTGGTGGCCGGGGAGGGGGCGGGCGTGGACCCGGCCCGCGTCGTACGGGAGCTCGCGGACCGCGGGCTGCGCCGCCAGCTCACCGAGGGCGGGCCCAGGCTGCTGGGGCAGTTCGTGGCCGCCGACGCGCTCGACGAGCTGTGCCTGACGATCTCGCCGATGCTCACGGCGGGTGACGCCCAGCGGATCTCCGGAGGGCCTTCCGTCACGGTTCCGCACCGGCTGTCGCCGGCCTGCCTGCTGGAGGAGGCCGGGTTTCTCTTCACGCGTTACCGTCGGATCTGAAGCGGGGCGGAATTTCTCGTTCCGCTTAGCTTCCGCTGGGCACATAACTGGGCAGGATGACTGGGCAGGGCCCCGTGTGACAGCGGGGCAGGATGGTTTCCGCAGGGGCCGGCCGGCCTCGGCCCACGAAGGAGAGGGCGTCCGTGTTCACGAGCGTATTGATGATCGAGCAGCCGCTGACCCCCGTCGACGTGGACTTCGTCACCACCCTCCACGGAGACGAGTCGGTTTCCTTCGTCGTCCTCATGCAACCCCGCGGCGACCGGGACCGGCTGCTGCGCGCCATCGACGACGTAGCGCTCGGTGAGCTTCCCGAGGCCATCCGCGAGGGCGACGAACCGGAGGGCGAGGCCGCCCGCGGCCCCGCCGAACAGGCTCTCGAACACTCCCTCGCGTCCCTGCGCGCCAAGGGCGCCAAGGCCGTCGGGCAGATCATCGAGGACCACCCCCTGGACAAGCTCAAGGCGGTGGTGGACGAGACCGGCGCCGACGAGGTGATCGTCCTGACCGCTCCGCACTACGTCGAGGAGTTCTTCCACCGGGACTGGGCCTCCCGGGCGCGCCACAAGGTCGGCGTTCCGGTGCTCAAGCTCTTCGCCCACAAGGAATAGGGTGGAGTCCGCTGAACCTCCGCCGGGCCCGCGCGCACGGCGGACGGGACCCAGCGGACCGCACGCCCTCGATCCTGGAGCTACCTGAATGAAGCCCGGCCTGCCGACCGCCATGGAACGGCCCCACTTCATCGGCATCGGCGGCGCCGGCATGTCCGGCATCGCGAAGATCCTCGCCCAGCGCGGCGCGGTGGTGGCCGGCAGCGACGCCCGTGACTCCGAGACCGCCCAGGCGCTGCGCGCGCACGGCGCCACGGTCCACATCGGGCACGCCGCCGGCCACCTCGCCGACGACGCCACCTGCGTGGTCGTCTCCAGCGCCATCCGCGCCGACAACCCCGAGCTGGCCCGCGCCGCCGAGCTGGGCATCCCGGTCGTGCACCGCTCCGACGCCCTGGCGGGCCTGATGGACGGCCTGCGCCCGATCGCCGTCGCCGGCACCCACGGCAAGACCACCACCACCTCGATGCTGGCCGTCTCCCTGTCGGCACTGGGCCTGGACCCCTCGTACGCCATCGGCGGCGACCTGGACGCCCCCGGCTCCAACGCCCACCACGGCGAGGGCGACATCTTCGTCGCCGAGGCCGACGAGAGCGACCGCAGCTTCCACAAGTACACGCCGCAGGTCGCGATCATCCTCAACGCCGAACTCGACCACCACGCGAACTACGCGTCGATGGAGGAGATCTACGAGTCCTTCGAGACCTTCGTCGGCAAGATCCCCGAGGGCGGCACCCTGGTCATCGCCCACGGCCAGGCGGGCGCCGCCGAGATCGCCGGCCGGGTCAGCGGCAACCCCGCGCTCCGGATCGTCACGTACGGCGAGGAGGACACCGCCGACGTCCAGATCACCAAGATCACCCCGCGCGGGCTGACCAGCGAGGTCACGGTCGTCATCGACGGCCGGATGCTCACCTTCACCGTCTCGGTTCCCGGCCGCCACTACGCGCACAACGCCGTCGCGGCCCTCGCCGCCGGTGTCGCGCTCGGCATCCCCGCGCACAACCTGGCCTCCGCCCTCGGCAAGTACACCGGGGTCAAGCGCCGCCTCCAGCTCAAGGGCGAAGCGGCCGGCGTCCAGGTCATCGACTCCTACGCGCACCACCCGACGGAGATGACCGCCGACCTGGAGGCCATCCGCGGCGCCGCGGGGGACTCCCGCATCCTGGTCGTCTTCCAGCCCCACCTCTTCTCCCGCACCCAGGAGCTCGGCAAGGAGATGGGCCAGGCCCTCGCCCTCGCGGACGCCTCCGTGGTCCTCGACATCTACCCCGCCCGGGAGGACCCGGTCCCCGGGGTCACCAGCGAGATCATCATCGACGCCGCCCGGGCGGCCGGCGCCGACATCACCCCCGAACACGACAAGGGCGCCGTCGCCGACGTCATCGCGGGAATGGCCAAGCCCGGCGATCTCGTTCTCACCATGGGCGCGGGCGACGTCACGGACCTGGGGCCCCAGATCCTCGCCCGCCTGTCCAGCTGACGGTTCTCAGGGAGCGGAAGAGTCATGTCGTACGAGGTAGAGAAGACGGACGAGCAGTGGCAGGCGGAGCTGACCCCGTCCGAGTACCAGGTGCTGCGCCTCGCCGGAACCGAGCCCGCCTTCCGTGGTGAGTACACCGACACCAAGACGGAGGGCGTCTACTCCTGCCGCGGCTGCGGCTCCGAGCTGTTCCGCTCCACGGAGAAGTTCGAGTCGCACTGCGGCTGGCCGTCCTTCTACGACCCGAAGGACTCCGAGGCGGTCGAGCTGAAGTCCGACATCTCGCACGGCATGGTCCGTACCGAGGTGCTCTGCGCGAAGTGCGGCTCGCACCTGGGCCACGTCTTCGAGGGCGAGGGCTACCCGACCCCCACGGACCAGCGGTACTGCATCAACAGCATCTCCCTGCGCCTGACCCCGAACGAGGGCTGACGGTCCGGCCGCGGTAGTCGACGTAGTGGTGGGGGTGGCGGCAAGGGCAGGATTCGAACCTGCGTCCACCCGGAAGTCGAGCCGGGCGCTCCTCCGCAGAGCTTCCTCGCCGCCGCCTCGATTCTCGTCAAGCGCGGACGTCCCGGGCAACTGGTTTGCGGCCCGGGACGGTCGCAAGGTCAGAGCCATTCCTCGGTGGCGGCTCGCTTGCCATGGCCGGAGAACACGCCGGCGGACCGCAGGGCGCTCGCCATCAGGGGATCGGCGACGGCCACGCCGTGCACCAGCTCCGGCGTACGGCTGAACCGGACGGCCTGCGCGGCCGGCCGGGGCGCCGTCCAGCCGCCGGCCACCGGGTCCACCCCGTTGCGCTTGCAGGCCGCCTCGACCAGTGAGCGGGGGCAGTCCTTCTCGCCACGCAGGACCTCCCACGGCCGGGGCAGTTCCGCCCACACGTAGGTGTCCGGATGCAGCCCGCGACCGCTCCTGCGGTGCCAGTAGGCCACGTCGGCCGCCATCAGCCGGGGCACCTTGCCCGGGCACACGCGGTCCAGGAACTCCTCCTGGCCCAGCTCCGTCATCAGCGCGAACCAGTGCGCGCGGGCGGTGCTCCAGGCCTGTGCCGCCTGGTTCCACGTCGACGAGTCGTCGCCACGCCGCACGATCATGCTCGCGGCTTCGATTCGCGAGCGGTTCCAGGCGTCCTCCAGCGCCTCGGCCACGGTCCGCAGGAAGCCGTTCCAGCGGACCAGGAGCCCGGTGAGTTCCTCGTCGGAGAGGTGCCCCAACACCTCGGTGATGGGGTGCACGTGTGCGACGGCGTACCAGTTCGTCCGCTCGGGCGCCGCGCACAGCCGCCGGAACAGCGCGTCGGCGATCTCGTCGTACGGGCGGCGCTGCCGGCCGTTGGTGAAGATGCTGCGCATGTTCGCGCGGGCCGTGAGGTACGCGATGAAGGCCGCGGAGTCCGGGTCGGCGGCGAACAGCTCGTACGGCAGGGTGTGCGCGAACGCGCCCTTGCCTGTCATGGTGACCTCGAGGCGGCGCTGCTCGTGGACGAGCCGGGCCAGTTTGGCTTCCATGCGGCGCAGCAGCCGGAAGCGCTTGTTGTACTGGCGCTTGGAGACCTCGCCGATCCCGGCTTCGGCGCGCTCGGCCCGGTTCAGCCGGTCGAGGCCGAAGTCGTTCTCCCCGTACTGCCGGTGGATCTCCTCGCCGGCCCGGCGGATCACGGCCTCGATCTCCGCGGGATCGTCTCCGGCTCCCTCGGGGATGGCGGGCACCGACGCGAACAGCGCTCCGGCTCGGGCGAGCTGGCGCTGCGCGCCGACGGGTCGGGCGAAGTCCTCGAGCATGGAGGTGTAGCCGTGCCACAGCCTGTGCAGCGAATGCTCGGCGGCCTTCTCCAGGGCGTCGGCGGTAGCGGGGTCGGGGGCGACCTCTCGGGCGGCGAACAGGTCCTGGATCAGCCGGGCCATGTCCTCGGGGCGTTTGCGGAGCCCGAGCGAGGCGTGCAACTCGCGCAGCAGCTGCTCGGCATGGGGCGATGGCATGCGCCACACCTTGCCATCGCCCGCACGGGACCTCCACCGGATAACCGGCGGTCCTCCTCTCCGCGCATACGGGCCGATTGACTGCTGGGGTCCGGTGACGCTGGACGAGTTCGCGGACAAGCTCCGGACCGGGTGGGTGCCCGGCCCCCGGCCAGGGCTGACAGGTGCTGACAGGTGCTTACAGGTCGAGTTCGGCGACGACGGCAGCGTGGTCGGAAGCCTGGTTGCCGGGTGTGGTCACGGTGTTGAACGGGGTGCCGAACTCGAAGATCCCGCGCCGCTCCACCTCGACCTTGTCCACCTTGGCGAACAGTTCCGGCGAGAGCATCAGGTAGTCGATCTTGTCGTCGGGATCCGTGCACTTCCCGTGGGTGCCGGGCGGTCCCTCGTAACTGTCGTGGGTCATCGCGTCCTTCAGGCTGGTGGCCTCGAGGAACGCGAGCGGGGGGCTGCCCGGGGTGTCGTTGAGGTCCCCGGCGACCACGACACGGGCCGAGCGCGCCAGGGCGGCCTTGTAGAGCTGGGCGACGCGCTCGCCCTGGAGCTTGCGCTTTTCGGCGCCTCCGCCGCCGCGCTTGCTCTTGAAGTGGTTCCCGAGCAGCCAGAGCGGTTCGCCGTCGATGTCGATCTCGAATTCCGGGCAGTCCCGGCTGAAGATGTCCTGGGAACCCTTCTTGTCGAAGATGTGCGAGCGTACGGACGTGATCGGGTACCGGCTGAACAGCCCCACGTCGATGCCGCGAATGTCGTTTCCGTCGATCAGCATGTTGAACGGATACGGCACCGCTTCGAACTGACCCGCCAGCACCTGTTTGTTGAAGCGGTGCAGGGTGAGCCGGTCCTCGACCTCGACCGTCAGCAGGATGTCGGCGTTCACTTCGGCGATCACCCTGGCGGTGTTCCTGACGGCGTCCCAGCTCAAGTCGCCCGTGACCAGTTCGGCCCAGCCGACCCAGGCGGACCGCCCCGTGGCCTCGTCCCTGACCCCGATGTTGCTGCCCTCGCCCGTGAGCAGCTTGGCCCGTCCGCGCGGCTCGTTCAGCAGGATCGTCTGGGTGGAGATTTCCTGGGAGACGTCGACGCTGTGCTTCTTGAGAAGCTCGATGATCTTCGTCTTGTCGTCGGCCGTGTACGTGGCGTGATCGAGGGTTTCGACGAGTTTCCTGAAGTCCTCGAGCACCGCGTCGCGTAAGGCTTCGTTCCCGATACCGAAGACGACGGGCCTTCGGAAGAGGTTTTCGCAGTTGAAAGTGGCTATGCGGATGCTCATGGCGCATCTCCTTACACACATCCGATTCTCCGGCGGCGTGCCATGGCTGTCGAACGGAGCGGGGCGGTGGTCGTCGACGCCGGGGAACGACTTGTTCGGCGTGCCGATCTCGACGGGCTCGCCTCCGGCAGCTCGTCGAGTGCGCGCGGTCACGGTGAGCGCCGCGCTGCCGGCGGCCGCGAGGCCGTGCGTCCGGGCGTCCGGGCGTCCGGGCGTGCGAGGGGCTGTTGTGGCTTCCCGCCGTGGTGTCGGGGGTGTCGCGGTTGGATTCCGATCAGGTCTCTTGCCTGCGAAAACCCGCCGCCAATAGCACGCTTTGGCCGCGGAAGACACCTATCCGATTCTTCGGCGTGGCTGGTTATGATCGGCACCCTCATATCCCGCCGCAGCCGCAAGGGTTGTGCCCGTCCCTCCCAGGACCGTGCCAGGTCCGGCCGTTGGGCTGCTCCCGCAGCTTCCTGCTCCCGAGGACCGATGTCTCCCATGGAACCCGAAGCCGTACGAGGGCAGTCGACGACCCGGCGGCGGCGCACCGTGCGCCTGCGCACCCTGCTCATCTGGCTGGCGGTGCTCCCCACGGTGGCGATGGGCACCCAAGTGGCGGTGACCGCCGGGCGGCTGCTGGCGCAGTCGGAGCGTCTGCGGGCCGACGTCGCGGCCGCCGAGCGGATCGGCGCACCGCTGTACACCCTCATGGTCGACATGCAGGCCGAGCGGACGGTGACCGCCTCGCTGTGGGCGGGAGCCGCCGGCGCCGAGGCGGAGCTGAACAACCGGCGGGAGGCCACGGACCGGGCCGCGGCCGATTTCCGCCGGCTGGCCACCGGCCCGGACGAAGCCTTCGGGGAAGTGAACCGGCGGCTCGACAGCCTGGGCGCGTACCGCCAGCGCGCGGACGCCCGCAGCGGCGGCGCCGACGGCACGCTCGCCTACTACACAGGGGTGGTCGGCGCGGTCATCCAGGCGTACCAGCAGGACTTCAGCCACGCGGAGGACGCCGAACTCACCAAGGAGAGCCGTTCCGTGGTGTCCATGCTCTCGGCCACCGAGATGGTGGCGCGCGAGGACACCCTCCTGGCCCTGGCCGGGCCGTCCAGGGAACTGAACGCCGCCGGGTTCGACCAGTTCCTCGGCGCCCTGGGAGCCCACCGGTACCTGTACGAGACGTGGGTCGTGCCGTTCCTGCCCGAGAGCGACCGGGTGTTCTACGACCGGATCGTCGCCTCCCCGGACTGGCAGGCGAAGCTCCGCATCGAGAACGCGATCGTCTCCAAGCACACGGACATGGCGTCCGGCATCAGGCTGCCCGCCGACGTCGCCGGCTGGCGGTCCGCGCACGCGAACTTCTCGGTGCAGCTGGCCACGCTCAACGTGGACCGGGCGCGCAAGGTGCTCACGCGCGGCGAGGCCAAGGCCGCGGAGCTGGACACCGAGGTCGCCTGGCTGATCGGGGGAAGCGGCGCCGGCCTGCTGGTCGTCGTGGTCATCGTCTTCCTCACCACGCGATCGGTGCTCCGCCGCCTGGACGACCTGCACGAGCGCACGGTGACCGTCGCCGAGGAAACCCTCCCCGACGTCGTCGCCCGGCTCCAGCGCGGGCAGTCCGTCGACGTCGAGGCCCTGCCGGCGGTGCGCGGGGACCGGGACGAGGTCGGGCGCATCAGCGACGCGTTCGCCCGGGCCGTCGCGGTATCCGTCGACGGGCACCGGCAGCTCGCGGACGAACGCCACGGGTTCGGTCTGTTCGCCACGGGCATCGCCTCGCGCACCGGAAACCTGGTCAGCCGCCAGCTGAGCCTGACCGAGGACCTCCAGGACACCTTCGGCCACGACGAGGCGCTGCTCGCCCAGTTGATGCGTTCCGACCAGCTGACGGTGGGCATGCGGCGGCAGATCGAGAACCTCCTCATCCTGGCGGGCGGCGAGGTCCCCGACCCGCACACCGAGCCCATGCGCATAGCCGACCTGCTGCGCGAAGCCGCC
The DNA here is from genome assembly GCF_053609185.1 of Streptomyces sp. NPDC054956. Classification (NCBI taxonomy): domain Bacteria; kingdom Bacillati; phylum Actinomycetota; class Actinomycetes; order Kitasatosporales; family Streptomycetaceae; genus Streptomyces; species Streptomyces sp. NPDC054956. The sequence goes on from NZ_JBSGXB010000194.1 coordinate 9,943, forward strand.
TCGGAGGTCGAGGACTTCCGGCGGATCGAGCGGCAGGCCCTGGACGAGACCAGCGTGGAACCGCACGCGATCAGCCAGATCAGCCACCTGCTGGCGGAGCTGCTGGACAACGCCACCCGGTTCTCCCCGCCGCGGTCCACGGTGGTCATCCGCGCCGAACTGGTCGCGGACGGGCTGTCGGTCGAGATCGAGGACCGCGGACCGCGCGTGTCGCCCGAGCGGTACGAGGAGATGAACGGGCGCCTGCACGAGGCGCCGCCGTACTCGGTCCTGGCACAGAACGCGCACCGGCTCGGGCTGTTCGTGGTCGGACACCTCGCCGACCAGCTCCGGGCGACGGTCACCCTGCGCCGGTCGGTGTACGGAGGGACCTCCGCGGTGGTGGTGTTCCCCGGGGAGCTGCTGGTGGCGACCGCGCCGGAAGCACCGCGCGGGCCCAAGCCGGCGGCCGCCTCCGCGGTCGCGGCCGTGGCCGCGCGCGTGCCCGCCGTGGCCGCGCCCGTCCCCGCCGCGGACGCCGGGCCCGCCGTGGAACCCGTGCCCGCCGCGGAGCTCGTGCCCGCCGCCCTCCCGGCCGTACGCCGGCCCGAGGAGCGGGTGTCCGAGCCGCTCCCGCGCACGGCCGCGGGACTGCCGAGCCGTGCCACGAAGCTGCCCGCGCGCGTGCCCCTGCCCGAGCGCGTCCCGCAGACCCACATCGCCGAGCAGCTACGGGAGCCCCGCGCACCCGAAGCGCCCGTACGGCAGGACACGGCGACACCGGAAGAGGTGGCGGACGCCTGGGCGGACTACGAACACGGGACCCAGACAGTGGAAGAAGAGCTCCGACGGGATCGGCCATGACGACTACCTCATCGCACGAAGTGATCTACAGCGTCCTCGACAACAACCTGAGCAGGATCGCCGGCATCCAGGGAGCGGTGCTCCTGTCCAACGACGGCATCAAGCTCAGCGCGTACCTGCTGGACGAGTCCCAGGCCGACCGCATGGCGGCCGCCGCCTCCGGCATCGCGGCCACGATGAAGGCGATCTCCCGGGAGATCGAGGGCGGCCGCGTCATCCGCCAGCTGGTCGAGATGGACGACAGGTACCTCTGCATCGTCGGATGCGGAGAGGGCAGCACGCTCATCGTGGTGACCTCCCGCAAGGCGCGGCTCGGCGAGCTGGGCGGCGAGGCCGTACGCACGGCCCAGGCGCTCGGCGAGTGGCTCGGCACCCCCGAGCGCGGCCAGCTGCCGACCGCATAATGCCGCTGGACGAGCCACAGCCCCCGCGCCCCCGCCGGACGCGGCTGTACGCCCTCACCGACGGACGTACGGCCGCGGCGCACGCCGTCCTCACCATGGACACCACCATCACGGCGGCGGTGGCCGAGGAGGCCCGCGCCGGCCTGCCCACCGAGTGGCAGGAGATCCTCGCCATGTGCGCGGAGCCGGGCGGCCGGGCGGTCGCCGAGATCGCGGCGCGGATGCACATCCGCCTCACCCCGATGACGCTGCTCCTCGGTGAACTCGCCGACCGCGGGCTCATCCACCACCGGCCGCCCCTGGCGGTGGCCGAGACCACCGACGCCCACCTGCTCAGGAAAATCAGGGACCACCTTGCCCGGATATGACACGTCCGCCCCGCCGAAATCAGCCCCGGTCAAGATCCTCGTCGCCGGTGGATTCGGAGTGGGCAAGACGACCCTGGTGGAGACGATCTCCGAAATCGAGCCGCTGCGTACGGAGGAGCGGCTCACGGCCGCCGGTGTCGGCGTCGACGACCTCGACGGCATCGAGTCCAAGACGGTCACCACCGTGGCGATGGACTTCGGCCGGATCACCCTCCCCGACGCCGGAGTCGTCCTCTACCTGTTCGGCACGCCGGGCCAGGAACGCTTCTGGTTCATGTGGGACGACCTGCTGGCCGGGGCGCTCGGGGCGATCGTGCTGGTCGACACGCGACGCCTCGACCGATCCTTCCCGGCCGTCGACTTCTTCGAGAGCCGCGGACTGCCGTTCGTGGTCGGCGCCAACTGCTTCCACGGCGAGCAGCCGTACACCGCGGGGGAGATCGCGGCAGCCCTGCACCTGCGCGATCCCCACACCCCCGTGCTCCTGCTCGACGCCCGCTCCCGCCAGGACGTCCGCGACTGCCTGCTCGCGCTCCTCGACCAGCTCATCGTCAACGCGGGGGCCGCGGCGGGGGCGTGACGCCCGGGTGGGACGAGGTGAGGCGAGGGGTGGGGCGGGTGTGACGCCCGGTGCGAGGGGCGGGATTCGGTACGGGACGTGGCGGGAAGACGTCCGTGGGGCGTGAACCGGCGTACGAGGGCTTCCGTTCTCCAGGTGTACGGCCCACTGTCACGAAAGCAACGCCGACCGGTACCCCGGGGCCGCTGTTCTTGGGGCGCCCCCCGACACCCCCCTCACCGTCTCACCCGCAGAGGTCGTCACGCCATGGCAGAACTCAACCGCCGCAGGTTCCTGCAGATCGCCGGCGGCACCGCCGCGATCACGATGCTGAACGAGAGCATCGCGCGCGCCGCCGCGATACCCGCGCAGGGCGCCACCGGAACCATCCAGGACATCGAGCACATCGTCGTCCTCATGCAGGAGAACCGGTCCTTCGACCAGTACTTCGGCTCGATGAAGGGCGTACGGGGCTTCGGTGACCCGCGTCCGGTCCTGCAGGACAACGGCAAGTCCGTCTTCTACCAGTCCAACGGGACGAAGGACATCCTCCCCTTCAACCCGCAGGTCAACGACCTCGGCATGCAGTTCGTCGAGGGCCTGAACCACGACTGGGCCGGCGGCCACCAGGCGTACAACAACGGCAAGTACGACAAGTGGGTGCCGGCCAAGACCGCCACGACGATGTCGTACATGACGCGGAACGACATCCCGTTCCACTACGCGCTCGCCGACGCCTTCACCGTGTGCGACGCCTACCACTGCTCCTTCATCGGCGCCACCGACCCCAACCGCTACTACATGTGGACGGGTTACACGGGCAACGACGGCGTCGGCGGCGGCCCGGTCCTCGGCAACCAGGAGGCCGGCTACGGCTGGAAGACCTATCCGGAGCGCCTCGAGGCGGCCGGGGTCTCCTGGAAGATCTACCAGGACATCGGCGACGGCCTGAACGCGGCCGGCTCCTGGGGCTGGATCAGCGACGCCTTCCGCGGCAACTACGGCGACAACTCGCTGCTGTACTTCAACAACTACCGCAACGCCCAGCCCGGCAGCGCCCTGTACGAGAAGGCCCGTACGGGCACCAACGCCAAGGCGGGCGAGGGGTACTTCGACAAGCTGCGCGCGGACGTGGCGAACGGCACGCTGCCGCAGATCTCGTGGATCGCGGCGCCCGAGGCGTTCAGCGAGCACCCGAACTGGCCCACCAACTTCGGCGCCTGGTACATCTCGCAGGTGCTCGACGCGCTGACGGCCAACCCCGACGTGTGGGCGAAGACGGCCTTCTTCATCACCTACGACGAGAACGACGGCTTCTTCGACCACGTCGTCCCGCCGTACCCGCCGGCCTCCTCGGCCTGGGGCCTGTCCACGGCGAGCGTCACCGGCGACCTCTACAACGGGGGCGGCGGCTACGCGGCCGGCCCGTACGGACTCGGCCCGCGCGTCCCGATGATCGTGGTCTCCCCGTGGAGCAAGGGCGGTTACGTCTGCTCCGAGACCTTCGACCACACCTCCGTGATCCGCTTCATGGAGAAGCGGTTCGGCGTCCAGGAGCCCAACATCTCGCCGTGGCGGCGCGCGGTGTGCGGCGACCTGACCTCGGCCTTCGACTTCAGCCGGGCGGACGCGTCACCGGCGGCCCTGCCCTCGACGGCCGCGTACGTCCCGGCGGACCACAACGCCCACCCGTCCTACCACCCGGTCCCGCCGGCGACCGGCACCCTGCCCAAGCAGGAAGCGGGCGCGAAGCCCACCCGCGCCCTCGGCTACCAGCCGTACGTGGACGGCAAGGCCACCGTGTCCACCGGCAAGTTCACCCTGACCTTCGCCTCCGGCCCCTCCCTCGGCGCCCACTTCCACAGCACCTCGGGCAACCGTACGGACGGCCCCTGGCCCTACACGGTCGAGGCGGGCAAGACCCTGTCGGACACGTGGAGCACGAGCAGCTCCACCGGCAACCAGATCAACCTCTCGGTCTGGGGCCCGAACGGCTTCCTGCGCACCTGGAAGGGCCCGGCGAAGAAGGCCGGCCCCGAGGTCACGGCCCGCCACGACGCGGCCACCGGCAACCTCAAGCTGACGCTGACCAACTCCGGCACGGCCGCGGTCAACCTCACGGTGACCAACGCCTACGGCGGCGCGGCGCAGGTCCTGCGGGTCGCGGCGGGCGGCACGGCCCTGCACACGGTGGACCTGAGCTCCACGGCCCGCTGGTACGACGTCAAGGTCGTCTCCGACGCGGACACCACCTTCCTCCGCCGCTTCGCCGGCCACGTGGAAACCGGCGCGACGGGCGTCTCGGACCCGGCGATCAAGACGGTCTGAGCCTTCCCCGGGGGCGGGTGAACCGCCGGGCCCACCCGCCCGCGGGGCCGACAACGCG
>NZ_JBSGXB010000195.1:0-14375 GCF_053609185.1 Streptomyces sp. NPDC054956
GTCGGGCCGTTCGCGGAGCTGCTGCTGCGCCGCGACCTGACCGGCCGGGTGGAGGTGGCCTCCTTCGACGACGAGGTGCTCGTCGAGGCGGCCCGCCGGGTGCCGGGCGTACGCACCGTGCTCTACGTGAACCAGGGCACGGCGGACGCCGGGGCCGCCGTGGAGCGGGCCGCGGCCGCCGGCGCGGAAACGATCGCCCTGAACATCCAGCACCTCACCCTGCACACCGTGGAGGCGGCGCACGAGGCCGGCCTGCGCGTGACGGGCTGGACGGTCAACACGCTGGAGCGGCTGCGCCTCGCGCGGGCCCTCGAACTCGACGGCGTGCTCACCGACTTCCCGGAGATCCGCTCCACGGGCCGCTTCACCGCCTGAGGCCCGGGCCGTCCGCGGCCACCGGCCGCGGACGGCCCACCGCCGCCGCCACGGCCGCGGCCACCGCCTAGAGCGACTTGACCAGCAGCTCGAAGGCCAGGTCGTCGCGGAGCGGGACGCCGAAGCGCTCGTCGCCGTACGGGAAGGGGCTCATCTCGCCGGTGCGCTCGTACCCGCGGCGCACGTAGTAGGCGATGAGCTCCTCCCGTACGTTGACCACGGTCATCCTCATCTCCTTGGCCGCCCACTGCTCGCGGGCGCGGCGCTCGGCCTCGGCCATGACCTCCTTGCCGAGACCGCCGCCCTGCAGTCCGGGGCGGACCGCGAACATCCCGAAGTAGACGTGGTCTCCGCGATGTTCGAGGTGGCAGCAGGACACGATCTGCCCGCCGCGCTCCACCACGAGCAGCATCCCGTCCGGGTGGGCGACGATCCGGGCCACGTCCTCGGCGTCGGTGCGCTGCCCGTCCAGGAAGTCCGCCTCGGTGGTCCAGCCCGCACGGCTCGAATCGCCGCGGTACGCCGATTCGACGAGCTCCACCAGCGCCGGAATGTCCGCCTCCACAGCGCTGCGGAAGGTCAGGGCCTGGGGGTCGGCGCTCTGCATCGAGGGCTCCGTTCTGCGGGGGTGGGATCCGGACGGCGGCGGGGTGGCTGTTCGAGCTGCCGGGCACCCGCGCACAGAGCCTAACCTCGGTCGGCGTGTGGCCCGCACAACGAGGGCATCTCTTCCGGTGAAGCCGACGAACCGGGAGGTTCCGCCGTGCACGGTCCCGCCATGTCCCTCTCCACCTCCGTCTCCGCGTGGCTGCTCGTCCTGCTCTGCGCGGTGAGCGGCGCCTACTGCCTGTGGCGGGCGGGCAGATCCGGCGGCGGGTCCGCGGCCGCCGGGGAGGCGGCGATGGGGTTCGGCATGGCGCTGATGGCGGTCCCGCTGGGGGACGGCGCCGGATGGCGGGCACCGGTGCTCGGCGCGGTCTTCTGCGGCGCGACGCTGCACGCGGTGTGGCTGCTGCGCACCGGACCGCACCACGCGCACCACCTGGTGGGCTCGCTGACCATGGTCTACATGGCGCTGGCGCCGGGGAGCGGCCAGGGCCACGCGCACGGCGGGGGAGCCGGGCTGCCGCTGCTGACCGGGGCGCTGCTCGTCTACTACGCCGGGTACGTGGTGCTGGGCGGGGCCCGGCTGGTCACGGTGGGCGGCCCGGCCGGACCGAGCGTCCCGGCCGGACCGGCGGAGGTGGTCCGGGGCTGCCGACTGACCATGGGAATGGGCATGTTGGCGATGCTGCTCACGATGTGAGGCCGCGCGCGGGCCGGGCGGCGGGCGGGGCGGACGTGTGCTCCGTCACCCTTGTCCCGGACCACACCCGCGGGTAGCCGCGCCCTCATACGCTGACCTCATGATGGTCCCCGCCGTTCTCCTGCTGCTCGGCGCACTGACCGCGGTGCTCGCACCCCGCCTGCTGGCCCGGGCCGACTGGCCCGAGCGCGAACCCGTCGTGGCCCTGTGGGCCTGGCAGTGCGTCGTGGGCGCGGTGCTGCTGTGCTTCGCGCTGTCGATGCTGCTCAGCGCGGCCGGCGCCTGGCAGGCGGTACGGGGCCGGCTGTTCGCCCCCGCCCCGCACGGGGTGGTCGACGCGTACGGGCTCGGCGCGGCGGGCGGCCCCTGGGCCACCGGCACCGCCCTCGTCCTGGCGGGCGGCGGGCTGTGGACGGGCGCGATGCTGGCCCGGGAGGTCGTGCGGGCCCGTGCCCGGCGGCGCGCGCAGGACGCCGAGCTGCTGATGCGGGCCCCTCTGCTGCCCGGCGAGGAGCCCGCCGGGGCACGGCTCGTCGTACTGGAGGGGGAGCGTCCCGACAGCTGGTGGCTGCCCGGGCCGACCCCGCAGCTGGTGGTCACGACGGCGGCCCTGAACCGGCTCAAGGGGAGCCAGCTGGACGCCGTCCTGGCGCACGAGCAGGGACACGCGGCGGCCCGGCACGACTGGCTGCTGCACTGCTCGCGGGCGCTGTCCGGCGGGTTCCCGCAGGTCCCGGTGTTCGCCGCGTTCGAGGCGGAGATGCACCGGCTGGTGGAGCTGGCCGCCGACGACGTGGCCTCGCGCCGGTACGGGCGGCTCACCATCGCCCTGGCCCTGGTCGGGCTGAACGAGGACCGCGGGGTCTTCGGCCCCTGCCCGTCCACGCAGGCGCACGTCCCGCAGCGGGTCCGGCGGCTCCTGTCGGCCGCGCCCCGCCTCCCGGCGGGCCACCGGATGCGGCTCACCGCCCTGGCGACCCTGGCTCCGGCGATCCCGCTCCTGGTGGCCTTCGGCCCGGGGCTGAGCGCACTGGCCTAGGCCGTCTCTTCCGGATCTCGCCGGTCGAGCCCGCGCGGCGGGCGGTGGGAACGGGTGGCTCCGGATGCGAGGATCACCGGATGCGGAGCGAACGGCTGCGGCCCCGGCGGACCAGACGCGGCCGCGCGCTGCTCGCCGCCGCCCTCGCCTTCACCCTCGCCTTCGCCGTTCTGACCGTCCTGGTGGTGACCGGGTGGCAGCCGCTCGTCTCCGTCGACGACGCGATCGCGCGGAGCCTGCACGCCCACGCCGTCTCCCATCCCGGGGTCACCCATGCGATGCGGGTGCTCACCGACTGGTTCTGGGATCCGTGGACCATGCGGGCCCTGGCCGCGGCGGCCTGCCTGTGGCTGTGGCGCGGGGGCGAGGGCCGGTGCGCGCTGCGGGTCGCCTTGGTCACCCTTGCCGCCTCGGCGATCCAGCAGGGCGTGAAGGCGGGGGTGGGGCGGGAGCGTCCGGTGTGGCCGGATCCCGTTGACTCGGCGCAGTACGCCGCCTATCCGTCCGGTCACGCGATGACGGCGACCGTGGTCTGCGGGCTGCTGTTGTGGGTGCTCCCGCGCGGGGGCTCGAACCGCCTCGCGCGCGCCGCCCGTGCGCTCGCCGTGCCACTGGCCGTGATCTCGGTCCTCGGGGTCGGCTTCACCCGGCTGTACCTGGGCGTCCACTGGTTCTCGGACGTTCTGGCGGGCTGGCTGCTGGGGGCGGCTCTCGTGCTGGCCGCGGCTCCGGAGGGTGTCTGTTCGGGGCGATCCCCCGTGTCGCCCCGAACAGACGGTCCAGCGCGCTGAGTATACTGGCTCCAAGCCAGTCAACGCAGGAGCAAGCATGTCCCCGCGCAGCGCATCGGTCAATGAAGAATTGCGCAGGCGTTCCCGGGAGCGGCTGCTGCAAGCCACGGTCGAACTCGTGGCCGAGCGGGGCTACGAGGCGACCAAGCTCGGCGACATCGCCGACCGGGCGGGCGCCGCCCGCGGCCTGGTCTCGTACTACTTCCCCGGCAAGCGGCAGCTGCTGCAGTCGGCCGTGCACCGGCTGATGCACCTGACCCTGGAGGCGGCGCTCGAGCGGGAGCCCCGGACGCAGGACGGCCGGGAGCGCCTGGCGCGCGCCATCGACGCGATCCTCGGGCTGGCCCGGGACCAGCCGCGGCTGATGCGGACCCACATGGCGGGCATCCTGCAGGCGGAGGGCTTCGTCCAGTGCGTGGAGCAGCAGCGGCTCGCGGAGCTCCTGCGGGACACCGTCGAGCGGTACGGCTCGGCGGACGTGGACACCGACTATCCGCTGCTGCGGGCCCTGTTGATGGGCGCGGTGGTGGCGGTGCTGCTGCCGGGCGCGCCGATGCCGGCGGCGCGGCTGAGGGCGGAGCTGTTCCAGCGGTACGGGCTGGACTGGGAGCTGGGAGTCCCGCCGGACGGCGGACCGCCCGGCGGAACGTTTCCCTCGCCGCGTCAGCGGTAGTCGGGCTGGCTCTGCACGTTGAGCCGGTCCATCCACACCCACTTGGCGCTGTCGGTGCGCCAGTCGTCGAGCCTCAGCACGTCGAAGCCCTTGGCTATGTCGTTCGAGTAGATGTGCCCGTTGTAGTAGTACGCGGACCAGGAACCGCCGAGGCCGAGCTTGTCGGTGGTCAGCGGGCCCCGCTCGAAGTAGCCGATCTCCTTGGGACTGGTGGAGTCGGTGAAGTCCCAGACGGAGACGCCGCCCTGGTACCAGGCCTGGACCATGATGTCGCGGCCGCCGCCGACCGGGATCAGCGAGCCGTTGTGGGCCACGCAGTTCTCGGTGTCGGCCTGGTGGCGCGGGATCTTGAAGTAGCTCTTGAAGACGAGCTTGCGCTGGTCACCGCGGCCGGTGATGTCGTAGATGCCGTCGGCGCCCCGGTTGGGGCCGGTGGCCTCGTTGCAGGTGGCGCCGACACCGCCGCCCAGCTCGTCGGTGAACACCACCTTGTTCGCACGCTCGTTGAAGGTGGCCGAGTGCCAGAACGCGAAGTTCACGTTGTCCTGCACCCGGTCGATGACGCGCGGTTCCTCGGGCTTGCTGATGTCGAAGAGGATGCCGTCGCCCATGCAGGCGCCGGCGGCGAGGTCCTTGGAGGGCAGCACGGTGATGTCGTGGCAGCCCGTGGTCTTGGAGACGCCCGGGTTGGTGGGCGCGCCCGGGTTGCCGCCGTCCGGGAAGAGGACCGGGAACGCGACGACCGCGGCCTGGGTCGGGTTCTTCTTCGGGACCTTCACGATCGAGATGCCGTCGTGCGGCGGCTTGCAGTCGGGGAACGCGTCGTTCGGGGAGTACGAGGAGACGTAGAGGTAGATGTCACGGCCGCCCGGCACCAGCGTGTGGGTGTGGGAACCGCAGGCCGTCTCCACGGACTTGATGTACTTGGGGTTCTTCTTGTCCTTGATGTCGAAGATCTTGATGCCCTCCCACGAGGACTTCTCCGTGGCGGGCTGCGAGACGCTGTTGCAGGAGTCGTCGCTGCGCGAGGAGTCGGTGGAGAGGAAGAGCAGGTCGCCTTGGACCGAGATGTCGTTCTGCCCGCCGGGGCAGAGCACTTCGGTGACCTTCTTCGGCGCCTTCGGGTTGCCGATGTCGTAGATCGTGAAGCCGCTGTAGCTGCCCGCGTAGGCGTACTTGCCCTGGAAAGCCAGGTCGGAATTGATTCCGGCGGGGTCGGTGCTGGGTATGTTCGCCAGGTGCCTGATGTTCTTGCTGTGAACGATCTCGTCCTGGCCCGGGATCTCTCCGGGCCCGAGTTCCCGGCCCGCACCGTCCGCGGTGGCGGCGGCGCCCGGGTCCTGTCGCGCGCCCGCGCCCGGGAGTAAGTCCCCCGGGTCGGGGGTGGCGGCCGCGGGTCCGGCCGCCAGGAGCGTGGCGAGTAGGCCGGCCGCTGCTGCGGCCACCCCCAGGGATCCGCGCCGCGCTCTGCTGGTCTGCATCGAGGTCACTGTGCCCTCCCATGAGTCCGGTCGGTTCCGCCCGTGGTGGGAACGGAACGCGGACCCCGGCAGTATGGTCCTTTGCATGGACATGGCGAAAGTGTTACTCGGGCGAATCGTCGGAGCGGCCCTGGCCGTCGGACTCCTGCTCCCGCTCACCGGCTGCTCGGACGGCGGCGGGGCGGACGGGACGGCGGAGGGCAAAGCGGTGGTCATTGCCCCGGGCAAGCCCGGCGAGAAGGCGCGCACGATCTCCCCGGAGCAGGCGGCCAAGGAGCTGCCCGACGACAGTCCCAACGCGGCCGACCGCTCGTACGTCCGCCGCATGACCGAACACCACCGGCAGGCCCTGGCCATGAGCGCCCTCGCCCCGTCCCGCGCCTCTGCCGACGGGATCAAGCGGCTCGCCGAGCGGATCACGGCCGCGCAGCAGCCCGAGATCGGCGCGATGGAGAGGTGGACGGCCCGCTACCCGGCGCCCTCCGCGGAGGCGGGCGGCCACGACCACGCGGCGATGCCCGGCATGGCCACCGAGCAGCAGATCGACGAGCTGACCCGCGCCACGGGGGCCGACTTCGACCGGCTCTTCCTCACTTTGATGACCGCTCACCACGAGGGCGCGCTGAAGATGGCCGGCGAGGCGCTGGCCTCGGGCAACAACGTCGCCGTCGAGGAGATGGCCACCGAGGTGGTGGCCACCCAGACCGCCGAGATCCACCGTATGCGCTCGATGGGCTGACGCCCCGGACACCCGGTGTCATGCTGGGAACACCTGCGGGAGGAGCTCCGCCGTGCTTCGTATCGCCGTCGTCGGATCGGGCCCGAGCGGGGTCTACGCCGCGCAGACACTCGTACAGCAGCGTGAGGTCCCCGGGGTGCGGGTCGACGTGCTCGACCGGTTGCCGGCTCCGTACGGGCTGGTGCGGTACGGGGTGGCCCCCGACCACGAGAAGATCAAATCGCTGCAGGGCAGCCTGCGGACCGTCCTGGAGGACGAGCGGATCCGCTTCCTCGGGAACGTGGAGGTCGGCGGCCCCGAGCTGTCCACCGCCCGGCTCCTGGAGCTGTACCACGCGGTGGTCTACTGCGTGGGCGCGGCCCGGGACCGGCTGCTCGGCATCCCGGGCGAGGACCTCGCCGGCGTGCACTCCGCGACGGCCTTCGTGTCCTGGTACAGCGGGCATCCGGACGCCGCGGCCGAGGCCTTCGGCCTGTCCGGGGTGGATTCGGCGATCGTGGTCGGGGCGGGGAACGTCGCGGTGGACGTGACGCGGATCCTGGCCCGGGGCGTACCCGAGCTCTCCCCCACCGACATGCCGCAGGCGGCCCTCGGGGCGCTCGGTGCCAGCGGGGTCCGCGAGGTCCACATGGTGGCCCGGCGCGGGCCCTCGCAGGGGAAGTTCACCACCAAGGAACTGCGCGAGCTCGGCACGCTCCCGGGTGTGGACGCGACCGCGGACCCGGCGGAGCTCGCCCTGGACCCGGCGTACGCGGATCCCGGCGCGGCCCTGCCCGCGGTGAACCGGCGCAACGTGGAGGTGCTGCGCGGCTGGGCGGGCGCTGCGGCCGGCGGCGGGGAGCGGCGGATCGCGCTGCGGTTCTTCCTGCGTCCCGTGGAGGTGCTCGGCGGACCGGACGGCCGGGTCACCGGCATGCGGTTCGAGCGGACGGCCCCCGACGGCCGGGGCGGGGTCACCGGGACCGGCGTCCACGAGGACGTCCCGGCGCAGTTGGTGCTGCGCTCGGTGGGGTACCAGGGCGTCCCGCTGCCCGGTCTGCCCTTCGACGAGCGCAGGGGTACGGTCCCGCACGCGGCGGGCCGGGTGCTCCGGGAGGGCCGGGCCTCGGTCGGCGAGTACGTGGCGGGCTGGATCAAGCGCGGCCCGACCGGGGTGATCGGCACCAACCGGCCCTGCGCGAAGGAGACGGCGTCCTCCCTGCTCCAGGACGCGGGGGCGCTGGCCCGCCGCGACCGGGACGGGGACCCGCTGGACGCGCTGCGGGCGGCGGGGCTGCGGCCGGTCGAGTGGCCGGGGTGGCTGGCGATCGAGACGGCGGAGGCGGAGCTCGGACGCTCCCTGGGGCGCCGCTCCGTCAAGATCCCGGACTGGGCGGGCCTGCTGGCGGCGGCCGACCCGGCGGGCTGAGCGGGCCCGGGCGCCGGAACAGGGCGGCCGGACCGGGCCGGCGGAGAACCGCCGCGGCGACACCGCCCGGTCAGCCGGCGAGCCGCTTCTCCTCGGCGGCGGCCGCCGTGAGGACGCTGTCGAGGAGCCCGGGGAACAGCTCCGCCAGCTCGGCGCGGCGCAGTCCGTTCAGCTTGGCCGTGCCCCGGTAGCACTGGCGCACGACGCCGCTCTCGCGCAGGACCCGGAAGTGGTGCGTGGTCGTGGACTTGGTGACCGGGAGCTCGAAGTAGGAGCAGGCCAGCTCGGCTTCCGTGGCCGCGAGGTCGCGGACGATGGACAGCCGGACCGGGTCCGAGAGGGCGTGCAGGACGCCTTCGAGCCGGATCTCGGAGGCCTCGGGGTGGGCGAGGACACGGGCCGCTTCACGTTCCGTCATGTCCGTACTCCACTCGCTCGGGTGCTCCGGGGTCGGCTCCATCGTACGAGAACCGTCGTAGGAACCGGGCCGACCGGGTGGGGGTGCGGCGCGGGGTCCCCGCGCCGCACGGGTTCACCAGGAGCGGTGGTACTGGTCGGGCGTACGGATCTCCGCGCCGAGCTCGGCGGCCGCGCGGCGGGCCCAGAACGGGTCGCGCAGCAGCTCCCGGCCCAGCAGGACGGCGTCGGCCTCGCCGTTGGCGAGGATCTTCTCGGCCTGCTCGGGCTCGGTGATCAGACCCACGGCGGCGACCGGGAGGGTGGTCTCGGCCTTGACCCGGGCCGCGAAGGGCACCTGGTAGCCGGGGCCGACCGGGATCGTCACGCCGGGAGCGAGGCCCCCGGTGGAGACGTCGAGCAGGTCCACGCCGTGCTCCTGGAGCAGCGCGGCCAGCCGGACGGTCTCGTCGGCGCTCCAGCCGTCCTCCTCCAGCCAGTCGGTGGCGGAGATCCGGAAGAACAGCGGGAGTTCCTCGGGCCAGGCGGCGCGCACGGCGTCGACGACTTCGAGGGCGAGGCGGGTGCGGTTCTCGAAGGAGCCGCCGTACTCGTCCGTGCGCTTGTTGCTGTGCGGGGAGAGGAACTGGCCGATCAGGTATCCGTGGGCGCCGTGGATCTCGACGACCTGGTAGCCGGCGGCGAGCGAGCGCCGGGCGGCGGCCGCGAACTGCTCGACGACGTCCCGGATCTCCCGGACCGTCAGCTCGTGCGGGACGGGGTGGCCCTCGGCGAAGGCGACGGGGCTCGGGGCGCTGGGCTGCCAGCCGTGGGCGTCGGGGCCGACGGGGCGGCCGCCCTTCCAGGTGCGGTCGGTGGAGGCCTTGCGGCCCGCGTGGGCGAGCTGGATGCCGGGGACCGCGCCCCGGGCCTTGACGAAGCCGGTGATCCGGCGCAGCGCCTCGACCTGGGTGTCGTTCCAGATGCCGAGGTCGTACGGGGAGATCCGCCCCTCCGGGGCGACGGCCGTGGCCTCCTGGATGATCAGGCCGGTGCCGCCGGTGGCGCGCGCCGCGTAGTGCGCGAAGTGCCAGTCGCCGGCCACTCCCGCGTCCGGGCCGACGGCCTCGGCGCTGTACTGGCACATCGCGGCCATCCACACGCGGTTCGGAACGGTGACCGAGCGGATGGTCCAGGGCTGGAACAGGGCGGCGAAGGCAGCGGGGGCAGCACTCATGAGGGCTCTCCAGAGGTGACCGGACGCGCGCCGGGGACCGGCGGCTAAGTACGAGAATCACCGTACTACGAAATCTCTCGTAGTACGAGATCCCCCGTACAACAGGATCCGCCGTGCGCGTGCCGACCGGCCGCTGTCAGTGGCCGGGTGCAGACTGACGGAAAAGCTGCCATGCAGGACAACGACGTCCGGAGGTGTCGGCCATGACCGACGTGGTACTGCTCGCCGGGACCCGCAAGGGACTCTTCATCGGCCGCCGGAGCTCGGGCGGCACATGGGAGTTCGGCGAGCCCCATTTCAACGCCCAGGCGGTGTCCGCCGTCGCCATCGACCGGCGCGGCCCCGTGCCCCGGCTCCTGGTCGGCGGGGACAGCTCGCACTGGGGGCCCTCCGTCTTCAGCTCCGACGACCTGGGCGCGACCTGGCGCGAACCCGCCGCGCCCGCCGTGAAGTTCCCCCTCGACACGGGCGCCTCCCTGGAGCGGGTCTGGCAGCTGCACCCGGCCGGCCCCGAGGCCCCGGGCGTGGTCTACGCGGGGACCGAGCCGGCCGCCCTGTTCCGCTCGGCCGACGGCGGGGAGTCCTTCGAGCTGGTCCGGCCGCTGTGGGAGCACCCGACCCGGGACAAGTGGGTGCCGGGCGGCGGCGGCGAGGGCCTGCACACCGTGGTCACCGACCCCCGCGACCCGGACCTGGTCACCGTCGCGGTCTCCACGGCCGGGGTGTTCCGGACCAAGGACGGCGGGGCGAGCTGGACCCCGTCCAACAGCGGGGTCTCCGCGGTGTTCCTGCCCGATCCGGATCCCGAGTTCGGGCAGTGCGTGCACAAGATCGCCCAGGACGCGGGGAACACGGACCGGCTCTACCTGCAGAACCACTGGGGCGTCTACCGCAGCGACGACGCCGGCGGGCGGTGGACGGACATCGGCGCCGGCCTGCCCTCGGACTTCGGCTTCGCGGTGGCCGCCCACCCGCACCGCCCCGACACCGCCTACGTCTTCCCGCTCAACGCCGACTCCGACCGGGTCCCGGCGGAGCACCGCTGCCGGGTCTTCCGCACCCGGGACGCGGGCACCAGCTGGGAGCCCCTGACGAAGGGGCTCCCGTCCGGCGACCACTACGGCACGGTCCTGCGGGACGCGCTCTGCACGGACGACGCGGACCCGGCCGGGATCTACTTCGGCAACCGCAACGGCGAGCTGTACGCCAGCCGGGACGACGGGGACAGCTGGGAGCTGCTGGCCGAGCACCTCCCCGACGTCCTGTGCGTACGGGCCGCCGTGCTGAACGGGGCCGCGGCGAACGGGTAGGCCCGCCCCGGGGGGGCAGGCAGGGCCCCCGGGGTCAGCCGGTGAGGCGCCCGGCCTGGCGTACCGCCTGCGCCAGCTGCCGTACGTCCGAGTCCTCGGTGCGTCCGGCCAGCCGCTCCGCGTGCCCGGCCAGGCTGCCCAGCGGGACGGCGCCCGGCACCCGCTCCCAGCCGCCGTCCCGTTCGCGCAGCGCGGAGGCGAAGTAGGCGGCCACCGCGGTCACCTGGAAGCGCGCGGGCGGCGAACCCCACACGTCGCCCCACAGCGCCGCCGCCTCCACCCGGCCGGACTCCTCGTGCGCCACCCTGGTGCGCGGGTCCAGCCAGCGCACCGTCGCCGTCGCCAGGTGCCCGGCGGCGCCGGGGCGCAGCCGTACCGCGTACAGGGCGGTCACGGTGTGGCCGGGGCCGACCTCACCGCCGTCCACGGTGTTGTCGCGGAACGCGTCGTCGGCGACGCGGCGGTTGTCGTAGCCGATCAGCCGGAAGCGCTCGACGCTCTGCGGGTCGAAGGAGACCTGCGCCTTGGCGTCGCGGGCCCGCAGCTGCACCTGAGCCGGGAGGTCCTCGCAGAAGACCTTGCGGGCACCCTCGACGTCGGAGACGTAGGTGGTGTGCCCGTCCCCCCGGTCGGCGAGCCGCTCCATGAAGGCGTCGTTGTACTCGCTGCCCACGCCCACGCCGAACAGCGTGATCCCGTACTCGGTCCGGGCCTCGGAGATCCGCCTGAGGATGGTGTCGGCGGAGGTGGCGCCGGTGTTGGCGAGGGCGTCGGAGAGCAGGACGACGCGGTTGGTGGCGCCGGGCCGGACCGACTTGACCGCGAGGTCGTAGCCGAGGGTGACGCCGGCCTCCACGTTGGTGGAGTCGGCGGTGGTCAGTCCGTCGACGACCCGGTGGATCTCGTCGCGGTGGCCTTCGACGCGGGTCATGGGCAGCCGGGTCCGGGCCTTGCCGCTGAAGGTGACGACGGCCACCGAGTCGTCCTCGCGCAGTTGGTCCGTCATCAGATTCATGGAGGTGCGGACCAGGTCGAGGCGGCCGGGCTCGGCCATGGAGCCGGAGACGTCCACGACGAAGGTGAGCGCCGCGGGCGGGCGCCGCTCCCCGCCCTCGCCGTCCGCCCCGCCGTTCGCGGAGCGGGTGGCGAGTCCGACGCGGACCAGTGCCCAGTTCGGGTCGGAGGTGCGGGCTCCGTCGACGGTGACCGAGAATCCGTCGCCCGCGGGCTCCCGGTAGTCCTGCCGGAAGCTGTTGATGAACTCCTCGGGGCGCACGGTGGCGGGGTCGGGCAGGTTGCCGTCGGCGAGGGTGCGGCGGGCGTACCCGTAGCTGGCGGTGTCCACGTCGAGCGCGAAGGTGGAGAGGTAGTCGGCGGGCGGTGCGGCGCGCCGCCCGTCGCTCTCCCCCTCCGGCCCTCCTCCCTCGAAGGAGGAGGCGGCGGGCCGCGGCCGGGCTTCGGTGCCCTTCGCCCCGCGGTCGGCGGACGCGTTGTCGCTGACGCCCGGGCCTCCGCACCCGGTCAGCAGGACGCCGCCGGCGGCCAGCGCGGCGATCAGCCCGCCGTACGTTCTCCTGCGGGTCCGGGGACCCGTGCGGGCGGTCCCGGCGCTGCGAGGCGCAGCGGACGTGCGGTCCTCATGGAGCTTCATACGGTCTCCCTCGAACGTCATCGGTTTTGAATGGGACGTACGGGAGCGGAAGTTGGAGCATTCGAAGCCGTTGCGAACAGGTATCGAACCGACAACGGCCGGCGGGTGCGCGCCGGGCCCGCCGGAAGGGGGGACGCCGGTAACGGCCGGCCGACTGGGCCAGTAGAGTGATCGCCCGTGGCAGCACGACCGTTGAACGAGATCGTCGAGCCGGGCTGGGCCCGCGCTCTGGAGCCGGTGGCGACGCAGATCGCCGCGATGGGCGACTTCCTGCGCGCGGAGATCGCGGCGGGCAGAACGTACGTCCCGGCGGGAGCCAACGTGCTGCGCGCGTTCCAGCAGCCCTTCGACGAGGTGAAGGTGCTGATCGTCGGGCAGGACCCGTACCCCACGCCGGGGCACGCGATCGGCCTCTCCTTCTCCGTGGCGCCCGAAGTCAGCCCGTGGCCCCCGAGCCTCGACAACATCTTCCGCGAACTGCACGCCGACCTCGGGACGGGCCGCCCCCTCAACGGGGACCTGACCCCGTGGACCCGGCAGGGCGTCCTGCTGCTCAACCGCTCGCTCACCACCGCCCCGCGCAAGCCCAACGCCCACCGCGGCAAGGGCTGGGAGGCCGTGACCGAGCAGGCCATCCGCGCGCTCGCGGCGCGCGGGAAGCCGCTGGTGTCGGTGCTGTGGGGGCGCGAGGCCCGCAATCTGAGGCCCCTGCTGGGCGATCTGCCGGCCGTGGAGTCGGTGCACCCCTCCCCGATGTCCGCGGACAACGGGTTCTTCGGCTCCAGGCCGTTCAGCAGGACCAACGACCTGCTGGTCCGCCAGGGCGCGCAGCCCGTGGACTGGCGGCTGCCCACCGCCGGTTGACCGTGCGGGTGACGGTACGGTTCACGTGGGTGACGGAACCGTTGAAGCGTATACGACATTCCTTGCATAAATACGGACAGATGCCGCCCGAGAAGGCCCTGCCCGAACACCCGGTTCCGATAAGCCAGTAGCATGCGGCGCCATGAGCTCCCCCACTGGGCCCGCAAATGGCCTGCCCGTACGAATGCCGCGACCCCGCCAGACCGGACGGCACCGCCGGCCCGAGCCCGCGGTGGCGCCCGAGGGCGCGCCCGCGCTGGTGCTCGCCGTGCCCGGTGCCCCTTCGGCCTCCTCGCTGGGGCTCGCGGAAGAGATCATCAGCATCGGCCGGTCCGAGCTGCCCGGCCTGGACGCCCGCGTCGGCTTCCTCGACGGTGACGACGCCACCGAGTTCCCCTCCCTGTCGGGCGTGCTGACCGCCGTCGCGCAGGACCGTGCCGCGCGCGCGGAGTTCGCCCGCGCCGCCGGGCACGAGGTGCCCGCGCCGACCGGCCCCGACGCCGTGGTCGTGCCCCTGCTGGCCGGCCCCGACGGGGATCTGCTGCGCCGCATGCGCCAGGCCCTGATGGACTCCTCGGCCGCGGCCGAGCTGGCCGACGTACTCGGTCCGCACCCGCTGCTCGCCGAGGGGCTGCACGTGCGCCTGTCCGAGGCGGGCCTGTCCCGCGCCGACCGGGCCCGGCTCTTCTCGGTGACCACGGCCGCCGACGGCATCATCCTGGTCACCACCGGTGGCGAGGAGGCCGTGAAGGCGGCCGGGATCACCGGCATGCTGCTGGCCGCCCGCCTCGCGGTGCCCGTGATGGCGGCCGCGCTGGACGAGGAGGGCTCGGTGGCCGCGACGGCCGACCAGCTGCGCCGCGAGGGCTCGGCCCAGCTCGCCCTGGCCCCGTATCTGATCGGCCCGGAGGCCGCCGAGGGGCTGCTGGACACCGCGTGCAAGGAGGCCGACTGCGCCACCGCCGAGGTGCTCGGCGCGTACCCGGCGCTCGGCAAGCTGGCCGTCACGCAGTACTCCGCTGCCCTCGGCATCCCGCAGGGCGCCGCCTCCCACTGACCCCCTCCCGCTCATGCCGTACGCATCGGCCCGCGCCCCGGACTTCTC
>NZ_JBSGXB010000196.1:0-14357 GCF_053609185.1 Streptomyces sp. NPDC054956
CCCCCGGCACCGCGCGGTCCGGGCGCCGCCGAGCGGCCCGTCGTACCCGGGGGCCGCAAGGAGGGGGCCGGACCGGGCCCCGAGCGTGCCGGGGGCCCCGGGCCCGTACGGGTGGCGCCGCGGGCGGAGCGGGGCCGGGTGGAAGCGGCCTGGTTCGCCGCGGACGACCCGCTGCCCTTCCTGGCGATGCTCGCCGCCTTCCTGGGGCGGGGAGCGGGCAAGGCCGGGCGGATGCTGCGCGGCGTCCCCGAGCACGGGCGGCGCACGGCTCGCGCGGTGGTGCGCGCCCCGCGCCAGCGCGGCCGCGAACGGCCCGCCGCGACCGCCTCCCGGCCCGCCCCGCCGGAGGCTTCGGCCGAGCCGGACGAGTTGGTGACCCGGTGACCCCCCGCCCGGGCGGGGGCCCGGGGGCGGCGGCTTCGGCGGACGGACCATGAAAGGACCGGAGGGACAGCGGTGACGCGGATGGACGATCTCGTGGTGGTCGGAGCGGGGCCGTACGGGCTCTCGATCGCCGCCCACGCGGCCGGTGCCGGGCTCGGGGTGCGGGTGCTCGGGCGGCCCATGGCCTCGTGGCGGGATCACATGCCCGACGGCATGTACCTGAAGTCGGAGCCGTGGTCCTCCAACCTGTCGGCGCCCGGCGGGCGGTACACGCTGGCCGAGTACTGTGCGGGCCGCGGCATCCCCGCAGCGCACGGAACTCCGCTGCCCATCGGGACGTTCAGTGCGTACGGGCTCTGGTTCGCCCGGCACGCCGCACCCCCGGTGGAGGAGGCGACCGTCACGGAAGTCACCCCGCAGGGCGAGGGTTTCCGCATCCGCACCGCGGAGGGCCCGCCGCTGCTCGCCCGGACCGTCGCGCTGGCCGTGGGCGTCATGCCGTTCGTCCGGTACCCCGACGCGCTGCGGGAGCTGCCCCCGGCCCACTACTCGCACAGCAGCGGCCACCGGGACCTGACCCGCTTCGCCGGCCGCGAGGTCGCCGTGCTCGGCGCCGGGCAGGCGGCCCTGGAGACCGCGGCCCTGCTCGCGGAGAACGGGGCCCGGCCCTGCCTCGTCGCGCGGCGCGCCCGGCTGAACTGGAACACCGTGCCGCAGCCGCTGCGCCGGCCCCCGCTGCGGGCCCTGCGCGACCCGCACAGCGGCCTGGGCACCGGCTGGCGCAGCTGGGCCTGGTCGGAGCTGCCCTGGGCGGTGCGCCGGCTGCCGGCCCCCACCCGGGAGCGGATCGCGGCGACCGCGCTGGGCCCGGCCGGGGCCTGGTGGCTGCGGGAGCGCTTCGAGCGGCGGGTCCCGGTCCTGCTCGGGCACCGGCTGCACCGGGCGGTCCCGGCGGGCGAGCGGACCCGGCTGGGGCTGACCACGGACGCCGGGGAGTCCGTCGTCCTGGACACGGCGCACGTGATCGCGGCGACCGGGTTCAGCCCGGACCTGACCCGGCTGGAGCTGCTCGACGCGGGGCTGCGGGCATCCCTGGCCACGGTGGGCGGGAGCGGGACGCCGGAGCTGAGCCCCGGATTCGAGTCCTCGTGGCCCGGGCTGTTCTTCGCGGGGCTGCTCACGGCTCCCTCATTCGGCCCTTCCATGCGATTCGTGCACGGTGCCGGCTTCACGGCGGGGAGACTGGTGTCAGGAGTCCGCAAGCGGCTGGGTGCCGCCGGTCCGCGGACGGGCTCCCACGGTGCGCCGCGGGCCGACCGGGCCCCAGCGGCCGGGTACAGAGCGTGAGAGCCAGTCACAGAACGTGAAAGGTGTCGCGATGAGCGCTGAGCGAGCACAGGGCCGCGGCTGGGTGAGGATTCCCGCCAGTCGCGCCGAGCAGCCCGCCACGGCGAGGGCGGCACCCCCGCGCCCGCAGGCCCCGTACGGACACGCCTCCTACCCGAGTGCCCCGTACCCGAGCGCCCCGTACGACCCCTCCTCGATCTACCTCTCCCTCGTCAAACGCTGGCGGGAGGCCGGTCGCACTCTTCCGGGGCATCCTGACGAGGAGTGGGAGCGGCTCATTTCCCAGCCGTGCTGGCCCGGCCGTTAGGTGGTGTGAGTCTCGTGGCAGCGGCGGAGCGACGCGACAAGAGACCGGAGAGCCCCGCGAGCCCCCTCACCGGACCCGGTGAGCGGCTGGCGCTCAACGGCATGGGCAGCTTCGAGTGGGACCTCGTCGCCGGGACGATGGTGCTGGACGAGGCCGGGATGACGGTCTTCGACCTGGACGCCGAGACCTTCGACCAAACCCCCGAGGGGCTGGGGCTGCGGATTCCGGCCGACGACAGCGCGCGGCTCGCGGACACGGTCCTCGCGGCGCTGGACGGCGGCGAGGAGACGTACGGCCAGTACTTCACGGTGAGCCGGCGCGACGGCCGCGACCAGTGGACGCACACCCAGGGCCGGGTGATCAGGGACGAGGAGGGCCGGCCCGTACGGGTCCTCGGCATCGTCCGGGACGCGACGGCCGAGCTGGCCCACCTCACGGTGCTGCGCAAGCTCGAGTCGGCGCGCGCCCAGCAGGCCACCATCGTCCAGCGGACCACCGAGGCCCTGTCGCGGGCGGTGACGGTCGACGACGTCACGGCCGCCCTGACGGGCGCGGGTGCGCTGGAGCGGCTCGGTGCGGAGGGCCTAGCCCTGGGCCTGGTCGAGGGCGGCACCATCAAGATCATCGCGCTGAGCGGGGAGTCCCTGGAGATCCTCAGCGAGCGCAAGTTCACCCGGCTGGACGGCTCCTTGCCGCTGTCGCGGGCGGTGATCACGAGGAAGGCACGTTTCGTCACCTCGCTGGCGGCGCTCTCGGAGGAGTTCCCGCTGCTCGCGGACTACCTGAGCCGCATCCGCTACGACGCGGCCGCCTACCTGCCGCTGATCGCCCAGGCCAAGGCCATCGGCGGACTCGTGCTGTTCTACCGGCGGCGCACCGAGTTCAGCCCCGAGGAACAGAACCTGTGCCTGGGCCTGGCCGGCATCGTCGCCCAGTCCCTGCAACGGGCGCTCCTGTTCGACCAGGAGCGGGAGTTCGCCACCGGCCTGCAGGCGATGATGCTGCCGCGCCGGATCCCCGAGATCACCGGCGGCGAGATCGCCGTGCGCTACCACTCCGCCTGGAGCGGGCGCGAGGTCGGCGGGGACTGGTACGACGTGATCGCGCTGCCCCGCGACCGCGTCGGCATCGTCGTGGGCGACGTACAGGGCCACGACACGCACGCCGCCGCCATCATGGGCCAGCTCCGCATCGCCCTGCGGGCGTACGCGGGCGAGGGGCACCCGCCGTCCACCGTCCTGGCGCGCGCCTCCCGCTTCCTCGCCGAACTGGACACCGAACGGTTCGCGACCTGCATGTACGCGCAGGTGGACCTGGAGACCGGGGGAGTACGGGCGGTCCGCGCGGGCCACCTAGGCCCGCTGATCCGGCACACGGACGGCCGAACGGGCTGGCCCAACGTGCGCGGCGGCCTGCCGCTCGGGCTGGCCACGGTCTTCGAGCGGGAGGAGTTCCCCGAGACCCGTCTCGACCTGGTCCCCGGCGAGACCCTCGTCCTGTGCACCGACGGGCTGGTCGAGGAGCCCGGCACCGCCATCACCCAGGGCATGGAGGCCCTGGCCCACGCGGTCCGCAGCGGCCCGCAGGAGGCCGGGGCGCTCGCCGACCACCTCTCCGACCGGCTGTGGGAGCGCTGGGGCTCCGGCGACGACGTGGCCCTGCTGGTGCTGCGCCGGGCCCCCGACCCGGGCACCCACCGGGCCCCGCGCATCCACCAGTACGTCCACCAGGCCGACCCGGAGGGGCTCTCGGAGGCCCGCTACGCCCTGCGGCAGGCCCTGCGCGACTGGGGCATGCCGGAACTCGCCGACGACGTGGAGCTCGCGGCCGGGGAACTGCTGGTCAACGCCCTGCTGCACACCGACGGCGGAGCGGTGCTGACCATGGAGGTGCTGCCCGAGCCGGTCCGGCGGATCCGGCTGTGGGTCAAGGACCGCTCCAGCGTGTGGCCGCGCCGGCGCACGCCGGGCGAATCGGCGACGACCGGACGCGGGCTGCTGCTCGTGGACGCGCTGGCCACGCACTGGGGCGTGGAGTCCCGGGGCGACGGCAAGGCGGTGTGGTGCGAGTTCGACGCGGCGGGCAGCGCCGCCCGGAGCGCACCGTGAGCGGTCCGTCACGTCGAGTTGTGGGCCGGCCGGTGCGGGGCGATGATGCGGCCATGGAACGGACTTCGCGGATCTCGCCGTGCGCCGGCTGAGCAGGCGTGCGGTGACGGGCGTGCTGGCGCTGCTGCTGTTCGCCGCCGGAGTGCCCACGGTGGTGGACTGGACGACCGGGCGCCCGCACTCGGACCCGGGGTGCCAGACGGTGGCCTTCATGTCGATGACGGACGTGGCGCCGGAGTGCCGGTGACGGCAGGGCGGCCGCGGCGCCGGTGACGGGCGCGCCGCCGGAGTGCCGGTAGCGGCGGCTACCGGACCGGCGGGCGGCCCACCGCGCTACCGGTGGTCGGCCACCCAGACTTCCTTCTCGTCCTGCGCGACCGTGTCGATGGCCCGGGGGAGCAGCCCGCCGTGGAAGTGGATCTCCTGGAGTTCCGCCACGGCCTTCGCGGGGCCCTCGTGCAGGCCGAAGTCGAATCCGGGCTTGCTGCGGGCCGTCCACGTGTGCTGACGGTCGTCGCAGACGGCCTGGCCGGCACCGATGCCCATCTGGACGTTGTCCTGGACGAGGGTCGCCTTGATCTGAATCGCTCCCGCGGGTGACGCCTGCCGGCAGTGGTAGGTGCCGGAAAGGGTGATCGCGCCGTCCTCGCCGATGTGGGCGTGCGACTTCACGGAAATGCCCTGTTCGAAGACGGTGGCCTGTGCGGGGGCCGTGAATACCGCGGTGGCGGCCAGCGCCGAGAGTGCCGTCAGGGCCATGCGGGGGGCGTGAATGCGCACTGTTCCTCCGGGTCGTTTTCAGGTGACGGGAATCCGCCGGAACGCATTGTGCTGGCATATGGAGGGCAATGCGTTTCCGCGTGCTCGTGTCGGTGTGTGCAAATGCCCGCTCGGGCGCGTGAGACTGGCCGGAATACATCCCCGAAGATCCCCGAAGGGATCCCGCATGCGCCGTACCGCTCCCGCTTCCGCACTCGCCGCCGCCCTCCTCCCGGTCCTGCTGTTCGGCGCCACGGCCTGTTCCGGCGCCCCCGAAGGGGCCGCGCTCGCCCCCGCCGCGGTGCCCGCCGTACCGGTGGACGACGGTGCGCCGGGCGTCGGCGACGATCCCGCGACGGACCGGGAGGGGGTGGTGCGGCAAGCGTCGAAGGATGCCCATGTGGGTGACTCCGTACGGGTCAAGGGCCGGGAGGTCGGCCGTCACCTGCAAGTGGTGCTCAACGCCTACGTCGACCCCGCGGTCTCCGTGGAGAAGAACTTCGCCCCGGCCGCCGGCAGGCGCTGGGTGGCCGCCTCGATGTCGTTCGTCAACGTGGGCGGGGCCTCGTACGGGGCCCTCGGGCGCATGTGGGCGCTCGACGGCGCGGGGAAGCGCCACGCGGTGGTGCCCACGGGGGAGCTCACGACCGGCAAACCGCTCGTCTTCGATTCCCTCGCGGTCGGTGAGCGGGCCGAAGGATGGGTCGTGTTCGAAATTCCGGAAAACGCTCGAATCGTACGCCTGCAGTACCAGGACGCGAACATGCAGGCGAATTCCGGAGGTGGATTCTGGGCGGTCTAGCCCGGCCGGGTGAAACGCCGTCAAAGGGACGGGGGCCGGACCACTAAGGTGCGGCGCATGACTTCTACCCAAGCCGAAATCGACCGCTCCAAGCTCGGCACCCTTTCGGTGCTCGCGTGGATCGGAGACCCCGAAGAGGCACACGACATCCCCTACCTCCTCGCCTACATCCTCGGGGACGGCCCCGACGGACCGGCGGCGAGCGAGGCGGCGGCCCGCGGGCTGCTGGAGGAGATCGGCCTGCCCATCGGCGACGTGGTGATGGACGGCGTCCGCAACCCGGCCGCCTTCCCGGTGCAGATCCTCCTGGAGGGCAACCAGATCGCGCTGACCCTGCCGGGCATGAACGCCAAGTGCATCGCCCCGCCGGAGTGGGTCAAGGCGGCGGACGACAGCGGCCAGGCGTACTTCCTCTTCGCCACGCGCGCCTGGCCCGAGGCGGCCCCCGGCCAGCCGGTCGCCCCCGAGACGCTGCAGGCGTTCGCGGGCGACGAGTCGGTGCTCACCGGCAGCGCCCACGCGGTCCTCGCGGTGCGCCGCCTGCAGAGGTAGGCACCGGCGACCGCGATCGGCGGCCCACGCTCCGGCCGCCGGGCTCCCAGCCTGCCCGGTGGCCGGTCAGTCCTCCGATCGCGCTACGCGGGGCCTTCGAAGGCGAAGCGCAGCGAGCGGACCCGGTTGTCGAAGTTGGACCCCGCCAGATCGGGCAGTCCGACCGCGCGCAGGCCGACCGGGCGGGTCAGCAGCTCGCGGAAGAGCGCCTTCATCTCCACCCGGGCCAGGTGCGCGCCCAGGCAGAAGTGGGGTCCGCCGCCGCCGAACCCCAGGTGGGGGTTGGGGGAGCGGGTGATGTCGAAGGCGTCCGGGTCGGGGAAGACCGCCTCGTCGCGGTTGGCCGAGGCGTAGTACAGCACCACCTTCTCGCCGGGGGTGAACAGGCGCCCGCCCAGGGAGTGTTCGGCGACCACCGTCCGGCGGAACTGGATGATCGGCGTGGAGTGGCGGATCATCTCGTCCACCGCGCCGTCCGCGTGCTTCTCGAAGTCCTCGAGCAGCAGGTCGCGTTGGCCGGGGTTGTCGGTCAGCAGGGTCAGGCCGTGCGTGATGGCGTTGCGAGTGGTCTCCACCCCGGCCACCATCAACAGGGAGAAGAAGGCGCCGAGCTGGCGGGCCCCGAGGGCCTGGCCGTCCACGTTCGCGCACACCAGCGCCGAGATCAGGTCGTCGGTGGGGTTCTTGCGCCGCTCGCGCCCGATGCCCGCGACCATCCGCTGCATCCGGGCCAGCGCCCGCAGGCCGCGCCCGGGCATCCGCAGCCGGGCCGCCAGACCCCGCTCCACGCCGATGTTCTCGGAGGCGTGGTTGACGCGGTCGGCGATCTCGGCGCGGTAGCGCTCCGGGATGCCCATCATGTTGCAGATGACCTCCAGGGGCAGCCGGGAGGCCACCGCCGAGACGAACTCGTCGGGCTGTTCGGCCAGTACGTCGTCGACGATGCGGGCCGCCACCGCGTGGATGTCCTCCTCGGCCGCCGCCAGCAGCCGCGGGGTGAAGGCCCGCTGGACGATCTTGCGCAGCTGGGCGTGGTCGGCGCCGTCCAGGTTGACCATCGAGTCCCCGAACAGCGCCCGCACCCACCGGGCCGGCTCGGGCGTGGTCACCCCGGGCGCGCTCGCGAACACCTTGGGCAGCCGGCTCGCCTCCTGGACGTCGGCGTGGCGTACGAGGGCCCAGTGCCCGGTCCCTTCGGGGACGAACACGGGGGAGTCCAGGGCCCGGAGGCGGGCGAAGGCGGCCAGGCGGTGGGCGGGGGGTGCCTGCCAGAACGCCGGGTCGGCGAGTTCCCTGCCGGGGTCGGCGCCCGCGCCGTGTCGTTGTGCCGGGAGTGTCATGGCCGTGCCTCCAGTTGCTGCGCGTCGTCCTGCGCTGGAGAACGGTGGGGGTGGCGCGGGAGTGACGGTTCGGCGCGGCGCCGTTGCCGGGGGCCGGCCCAGGACCCCCGCGCCTCGAGCGCCGGCGGGGCTGGAAGGCCGCCTCAAGCGCCGGCGGGGCTGGATGCGCCGGCGCGGACCGACAGGGCCGTGCCGATCGCGATCGTGGCCGCCGCGACCAGGCCCGCGTACAGGACGGCGTACTGGCCCGCCCAGGTGCAGGCGAGCACCGCCAGGGCGGAGAGCGGCAGGGTCAGCTGCTGGGCGAGGCCGCGCTTGAAGTGGCGGGAGTGCAGCAGCCACACCATCAGCAGGAAGAGCGCGGACGGGACGGTGACGGAGGCGTTCGCGGCCAGCTGCGAGATGTGTGCCTTGCCGACCGCGTGCTCGACGGCGACCTCGATGCCCGCTCCGATCGCCGCGCCGGAGCCGAAGATCAGCAGGTGCCCGTAACCCCACGGGATCGACTCGCGGTTCGAGGTCAGGTGCTCGTGCATCGGCACCGCGAAGTAGATCCACCAGGCGGCGAAGACGATCAGCAGCCCGCCGGCGGCGATGGGCAGCAGTTCGCCCAGGGCCTCGTGCTCGTCGAGCGCCGACTTCACGGCCACCGTGCTCGCCGCGATCGTCTCGCCCAGCACGATGATCGTGAACAGCCCGTAGCGCTCCACGATGTGGTGCGCGTGCCACGGCGTCTGGTGCCCGCGCTCGGCCAGCACCGGGACCAGCAGTTCGACGGCGGCCAGGATCAGGAACAGCCAGCGCTTGGAGTCGGCCGGGGCGAACAGCAGTGCCACCCAGCCGGCCTGGCACAGCACCAGCCCGGCCGCGTACTTCAGGGCCGACGTCCGGGCCGCGCCGCTCTCGCCGGACGCGGCCCGCAGCCACTGGGCGGTGAGCGCGACGCGCATGATCAGGTAGCCGATGACGGCCACCGTCCAGTCGTTCTCGTCGAACGCCCGGCTCACGCCCGCCGCGTAGACGAGCACGCCGGCGATCTGGACGAGCGTGGCGATCCGGTACGGCACGTCGTCGCAGTCGTACGCGGAGGCGAACCACGTGAAGTTCATCCACGCCCACCACACGCCGAAGAAGACGAAGAAGTAGCCGATGACGCCGGTACCGGGATGGCCCTCGGCCAGGGCGTGCACCAGCCGGGCCCCCGCCTGCGCGATCGCGACGACGAAGCAGAGGTCGAAGAAGAGCTCCAGCGGGGTCGCGGCACGGTGGCCCTCGTCCCGGCTGCGGGCGGTCATGGGTACGTAAGCCAGAGCCATACCGTCCAGGACAGCAGCCGTACGGGCTTCAGCAGGCGAGGCGCGCGGCCCTCAGCGCCCGTGTGCCCCGGGCGGACTCGTAGCGCCGCAGGACGAGCCGGGCCAGGCGCGGATGGTCGGCCAGCGGCTCCGACACCGTCCAGGCGGCCGAGCCGTTCAGGGCGTGCGTGAAGCGCCCCGGGGCCAGCAGGTGCGCGGCGACCGCGATCCGGCGGTGCCCCGCGGCCCGGAGGGAGGCCAGCGCCTCGGGGACGGTCGGCCCGGCCGAGGTGAGGTAGGCGGGGACCACCGGGACGGGGTCGGGGCCGCCGTCGAGTTCGAGCAGGGCGGCCAGCTGGGCGGCGCAGGCCCGGGTGCCGGTGTTCCCGCCGGGGCGGGAGGAGCCCGCGCCGGCCACCACCACGGCGTCGGCCCGCGTGTACGGGCCCCGCCGGCGCTCGGCCTCGCGCAGGCGGCCGAACAGGGCGGCGGCCACGTCGCGCTCGCCGCTGAGGCCCTCGGTGAGCACGCAGCCGGTGCCCTCCAGGACGGCGGGGATGTCGACGCGGCGGTGGAAGCCGTCGCCCAGGAGCAGCGGGACGACCACCGCGTGCGGGTGCTCCCGTACGACCTCGGCCAGCGAGGGGCGCTGCACGTCGAGGTGGCCGACGCGTGCGTGGACCCCGCTGAGGGCCTCGATCGCGGCGGTCAGACGGCCGATGGTCGCGGCGGCGGCCGGGACCGCGCTGCCGTGGACGGCGAGTACGAGCATGTGGTCTGCCTCCCTGGTCCCAGCCGGGTGCCGTCCTTCCACGCTAGGCGCGGCGGCGGCCGCGGGGAGCCTGGCCAAGGGCCCGCGTCGCAGGTCAGAGGTCCTGTGCGGAAGAGGCCGCTCTCCCCGGACCGAGGGGTCCTTTACGGACGCCGCGGGCTGTGGAGCGGACCTACCGTCGAAATGTCGGAATGTAAGCACGCGCGAGGTCCCCCGGCCGTCCCGGCCGCCGGCGACCCGCGCGGCTCTAGGGACACACGGAGTGAGATCCATGGGGCAGACGCTGGTTGTCATCGGCCACGGCATGGTGGGACACCGCCTGCTGGAGGCGCTCGCCGAACGCGACGCGCTCGCCGACCCGGCCCGCCCCGAGCGCGGCGGCTGGCAGGTCACCGTCCTCGCGGAGGAGGACCGTCCGGCCTACGACCGCGTGCACCTGTCCGCGGCCTTCACCGGCTCCACCGGGGAGGAACTGTCCCTGGTCGCACCCGGGTTCCTGGAGGAGCACGGCATCGACCTGCGGCTCGGGGACCCGGCCGAACTGGTCGACACCGCCGCCCGCACCGTCACCGCCCGCTCCGGCGAGGTGCTGCGCTACGACGCGCTGGTGCTGGCGACCGGCTCCTACCCCTTCGTGCCGCCGATCGACGGCGCCGACGCCGAGGGCTGCTTCACGTACCGGACGCTGGACGACGTGGCCGCCCTGACCGCCTACGCCTCGGCCGAGGGCTCCCGTACCGGTGTGGTCATCGGCGGCGGACTGCTCGGCCTGGAGGCGGCGGGCGCGCTGCGCACGCTCGGACTGACCACGCACGTCGTGGAGTTCGCGCCCCGGCTGATGCCGTTGCAGGTGGACGACGGCGGCGCGGCCGCCCTGCGGGCCACCATCGAGTCCATGGGCGTCGCCGTGCACACCGGCGTCGGCGCGGCCGGCGTGCAGATCCACCCCGACGGGCGGGCGCAGGCGCTGCGGCTGACCAACGGCGAGGAGATCAGCTCCGACGTCGTCGTCTTCTCGGCCGGTGTGCGCCCGCGCGACCGGCTGGCCCGCGAGTGCGGCCTCGCCGTCGGCGACCGCGGCGGTGTCGTGGTCGACGCGCACTGCCGCACCAGCGACCCGTACGTCTACGCGATCGGCGAGTGCGCGCAGACCGTCGACGGCAAGGTGTACGGGCTGGTCGCGCCCGGCTACCAGATGGCCGAAACCGTCGCCGAGGCCCTCGCGGGCGCCGGCGAGCTGACCTTCACCGGGGCCGACACCTCCACCAAGCTCAAGCTGATGGGCGCCGACGTGGCCTCCTTCGGCGACCCCTTCGCGCCCGAGGGCCGCGACGGGGCCGTCTCGGTGGTCTTCTCCGACGCCCGCGAGGGCGTGTACAAGAAGCTGCTGCTCGGCCCCGACGGCGCCCTCCTCGGCGGCATCCTGGTCGGCGACGCGGAGGCGTACGGCTCGCTGAAGCCGCACGCGGGACGGCAGCTGCCGGCCCCGCCGGAGGCCTTCATCCTGCCGTCGACCGAGGGCGTGGCCCTGCCGGGCGCGGACGCGCTGCCCGACGACGCGGTGGTGTGCAGCTGCCACAACGTCACCAAGGGGCAGGTGCGTGACGCGGTCGTCGCCGAATCCCTCGCCGACATCGGCGGCGTCAAGAAGTGCACCAAGGCGGGCACGGGCTGCGGCGGCTGCATCGGCACGCTGCAGGCGGTCCTGGACGCCGAACTGGCCGCGGCGGGCATCGAGAAGCCGCGCGGGCTGTGCGAACACTTCACCCTGACCCGGGCGGAGATCTACGAGAAGATCCGCACCGAGCGCATCCGCAGCTTCAGCGAGCTGCTGGAGACCTACGGCGAGGGCGGCGAGGGCTGCGCCGTCTGCAAGCCGGTCGTCGCCAACGTGCTCGGCACCCTCGCCCCGGACCTCGGCCTCGGGCACATCCTGGCGGGCGAGCAGGCGGCCCTGCAGGACTCCAACGACCTCTTCCTCGCCAACCTCCAGAAGGACGGCACCTATTCGGTGATCCCGCGCGTCGCTGGCGGGGAGATCACGGCCGAACAGGTCATCGCGCTGGGCGAGGTGGCCCGGGACTACGGCCTCTACACGAAGATCACCGGCGCCCAGCGGATCGGCCTGTTCGGCGTCCGCAAGGAGCAGCTGCCCGACATCTGGCGGCGGCTCGGCGGTGCCGGATTCGAATCCGGGCAGGCGTACGGGAAGTCCCTGCGCGCGGTGAAGTCCTGCGTGGGGGCCCGCTTCTGCCGCTTCGGGCAGGGCGACTCGATCCAGCTCGCCATCGACCTGGAGCTGCGCTACCGGGGTCTGCGCACCCCGCACAAGTTCAAGGGCGGCGTCTCCGGATGCCTGCGCGAGTGCGCGGAGGCCCGGGGCAAGGACATCGGCGTCATCGCCACCGCCAACGGGTGGAACCTGTACGTCAGCGGCAACGGAGGCGCGACCCCGCGCCACGCCGACCTGCTGGCCTCGGACCTGGACACGGCCGGACTCTTCGCGCTGATCGACCGGTTCCTCATGTACTACATCCGCACCGGGGAGCGCCTGGAGCGGACGGCCGCCTGGATGGAGCGGCTCGGCGGGAGCACGGCCGGGCTGGAGCACCTCAGGGAGGTGCTCGTCGAGGACTCGCTCGGCATCTGCGCGGAGCTGGAGGCGCAGATGGAGCGCCACGTGAGCGCCTACGAGGACGAGTGGGCCGCGGTCCTGGAGGACCCCGCGGCGCTGGAGCGCTTCGGGACCGTGGACTTCGGGACGGCGACGGGCACGGCCGCGGCCGACGTGCTGGAGCCGGGCCGCGGGCGTACGGCGGTACTGCCCGACGGTACCCAGGCGGCGGTCTTCAAGGACCGCGCGGGCGAGGTCTACGCGGTCGGCAACCGGGACCCCTTCTCGGGCGCCGACGTCATCGCCAACGGCATCATGGGCTCGCGGGACGGCGTGCCCGTCGTGGCCTCGCCGATGCACAAGCAGGTCTTCGACCTGCGCACCGGAATCTGTCTGGACGACCCCGAAGTGTCGCTGCCGCTGGTGGAGCTCCAGCCGTAGGGCCCTGTGGGCGCATTGCCAACGCACTGTGGGCGGCGGGACCTTGTCCCGTCGCCCACAGTGCGTTGTCCTCTGATGCACGGGGCGGCGGAAGCGGAACCTGGATAGGTCAGGACCATCAGCAGAAGATCTCAACGTTCAGGACACGCCATGAGTTCCGCCAAGCAGGACGTGCGCGCGGCAAGCGGGCGCGTGCAGGCGCCCGATCCGGCGCAGTACCGCCCGGGCCGCACGATCACGGAGTGGACGCCGGAGGACCCGTCCTTCTGGCAGTCCACCGGAAAGAAAGTCGCCGCCCGCAACCTGTGGATCGCGGTGCCGGCCCTGCTGGTGGCCTTCGTGGTCTGGCAGGTGTGGAGCATCACGGCGACCAACCTCAAGGACGTCGGCTTCGGCTTCTCCCAGTCGCAGCTGTTCTGGCTGACGGCCGTTCCCGGCATCACCGGCGGCACGGCGCGCATCGTCTACACCTTCATCGGTCCGATGATCGGCCAGCGCCGCTTCACGGCGATCTCCACCGTCGTGCTGATCGTCCCGCTGCTGTGGCTGGGCTTCGCGGTGCAGAACCCGGACACCCCCTACGGCACGATGATCGCCATCGCCGCGCTCTGCGGCATCGGCGGCGCGAACTTCTCCTCCTCCCTGGCCAACATCGGCTTCTTCTACCCGAAGCAGGAGAAGGGCAACGCGACCGGCATCAACGGCGGCCTGGGCAACCTGGGCGTCTCCGTGGTGCAGCTGCTCACACCGATCCTGATCACCTCCTCGGTCCTGGCGATCGGCGCGGGCCAGAAGAAGTCGGACGGCTCGGAGATCTACCTCCAGAACGCCGCGTTCGTCTGGGTCCCGGTCCTGATCGTCCTCGCCGCGGTCGCCTGGTTCGGCCAGAACGACCTGAAGGTCGCCTCCACCCCGTTCAGCCAGCAGAAGATCATCTTCAAGCGCAAGCACAACTGGGTGATGACCTGGCTCTACGTCGGCACCTTCGGCTCCTTCATCGGCTTCGCCGCGGCACTGCCGCTGCTGATCAAGACCACGTTCCCGGCGTACTCCGTGGCCACCTACGCCTGGATGGGCCCGGCGCTGGGCGCGCTGGCCCGCTGGGCCGGCGGCTGGATCGCCGACAAGCTCGGCGGTGCGCGGGTGACGATCCTGTCCTTCGTGGGCATGGGCGCGTCGATCATCGGCGTGATCACCTTCCTGCCGGCCGGCTCCGACACCGGCTCCTTCTACGGCTTCTTCTTCTGCTTCCTGTCGGCGTTCTTCTTCTCGGGCATCGGCAACGGCTCGACCTTCCGCCAGATCCCGGTGATCTTCCGCGGGCAGCACCTCAAGGGCCTGACCGAGGGCACCCCGCAGTACGCGAAGGCGCTGAAGCAGGCCGAGATCGAGTCGGGCGCGGTGACCGGCTTCACCGCGGCCATCGCCGCCTACGGCTTCTTCTTCATCCCGGCGATGTTCGCCAACTTCGCCGTGACCAGCGCGATGTGGGGCTTCGTCGCCTTCTACGCCAGCTGCGTGGTCGTGGCCTGGTGGTTCTACGCCCGTCCCGGCGCGGAGGCGCCCAGCTAGTCGGTAGCTCCGCCGGGAAGCCCGGGTGTGGTGCGGGGCCGCTGCGCGAGCGGCACCCGGCTGC
>NZ_JBSGXB010000197.1:0-14333 GCF_053609185.1 Streptomyces sp. NPDC054956
GCCCCACCCGGGCCCGCTCGACTCGCTCCCGCGCGGCATCCACCTCCGCCTGAGCCTGCTCCAGGACCTCCGTCCAGGACTCCAGGTCCTGCCTCGCCCGCGCCTCACGCTGTTCCATCAACCCCAGCACCGACGGCATCGCACCCTCCTCGATCAACAACAAGCCGTCCGCTGCCTGCCCCTACCCCGCCCCGGTCATGCCCCGCACACGAAGAAGCCCCTGCTCATCGAACAGGGACTCCCTTTGCCACAACGCACTCAGTCCCACTGAGTCCGGGCCTTTGTCGTTGTTACGCACCGGTCCCGTGTGAGGAGCGCGTGGGCCACACACGGCGGTTCAGGCGCCTCCGTCGAGCCCGGGTCACCATCCCCTCATGGGTGTCCGGACCGCTTGATCTCCGGGTATTCACTCAAGAGCCTCGTAGCCGGCCGAAGGCTGAACCAGTTCGGGACGCTCTACCGTGTACCGATCCCCGTGGATCGCCAGCATTGCCCAGTGCCATGCCTCGTCATGGAACACGAGTCCGCGATACGGCGCATCGCTCGACTCATAGGGGTACTACTCCAAGGCCGCCGCCCGAGCTTCCGTTGGCGTCACATCGCTGTGCCGGTACATCACCCACGCGTAGCGACGCCGCTCGGCCACCGGCACCTCGGCATTCAGCCAGTTGGTGATGCAGGTGTGCCGCAGGTCGTACTGCCGACAGGCAAGGGGCGCAGCCGCCCTGTCCGGCGGCAGCGCGAACTGCCGCGCTTCCTGTCACACCCTCCAATAGCTCGAGGTACCCAGCACGGCTCCACGCTCGTTGGAGAAGATCCTGCCGTCCTTGGCCTTGCCGAATTCCTTGATGTGATCGCGAAGCATTGCCACCAGAACCGGTGGGATCGGCACCGGCCGGTCCGCCTTGACCTCTCACGACCTCAGTCCGCGCCTGTCGTGGCGATTCCCGGAGTCGGTCCACCTCTTGCCGGAGACCTTGCCTGCGGGGAGTGAGTGCGGGGCCTGGGCGTAGACGGGGCTCGGCACTCGCACGGCGCGTTTCACCCTACGGCAGCCCTCGTACGGACAGCGGTTCCTTGGCGGGGAGGGGGAGGGGCGGGCCTTCGTCCAGGCCGAGGACGACCGTCAGGCCGCCTGTGGCGTGTTGCGCCGTCCGCACACTGCGGACCGGGCGCCACGCGCCCCAGGCTCGGACCTGCTGGCCGGGCCGGACCGCGATCGCCGCGATGTTTTTCGTCGCGGGGGTGGGCACGAGGTCGGGGGCCTTCAGCTCCGACCAGACGGTCTTGCCGATTCCGCCCGCGCGGGCGCTGACGCCCCAGCGGTGGCTGAGGGCATCCACCACGCGTAGCCCGCGCCCGTGCTCGTCGTCTGCTTCGGCGCGCCCGATCTCCGGCCGGCCGGAGCCGGCGTCGCTCACCTCCAGGCACAGCAGGCTGTCCCGCGAGGAGTGTGCGCTCCGGACGCCGATCTGGCGGTCGCTGGGCACCGGTACGTGCAGGGCGTTGGTCACGAGCTCGGAGAGGACGAGTTCTGCATTGTGGAGGAGATCGTCCCCCGCGCCCCAGTCCCCGAGTACGGCGTGCAGCGCCGCGCGAGCCCGTGGCACGCTGCGGCCCCCTGAGGGTTGATGGCTGTTGATCAAGTCGGCTTGCATGCAGCGGTGTTCGACACCGTCCGCTGAGCGTGCCGCGCCGGAGTCGATCCGCGCAATATTGAATGCCGCAGAATCGCGAGATTCACTCATTCGGGAAGAGTGCGGGCCTCAAGAAGAGTGTTCTGGTGGGGAGTTACCTATTCCGAACGTGAAGCCCTCCATCGCGCTCGGTCGCCAGCTCGGCGACGAACTCCGGCGCCTGCGCGAGGCGGCGGGTCTCACCACCGCCGCTGCCGCCAAGGCCCTCGACTGCACCGGCGGCAAGATCAGCCGGATCGAGAACGGTCATGTGCCGGTTCGGACACCCGATCTCGTTGCGCTCATGGACGCGTACAGCGTGACCGATCCCGAAACCCGGGAACGGCTGGGCGCCCTGGCCCAGAGGGCCAATCACCGGCGCCGCGAGGGATGGTGGCATCAATACGGATCGGTTCTCGCTGACGCCTACCGCGACTACATCGAGATGGAAGACATATGCGACAGCGTCAGGACCTTCCAGGCGCAGCTGGTGCCGGGGCTCCTCCAGACCGCTGCATACGGGCGGGCGATCACCGTCGCCTCACGCGCCTGGCACAGCGCCGAGGAGGTCGAGCAGTTCGTACAGGTGCGCTTGGCTCGACAGGAGAGGCTGACCGGTGAGGGGCAGTTGGAACTCTGGGCTGTCCTTGCCGAGGGAGTACTCCACCAGCAGGTGGGTGGAGCGGCCGTGATGCGTGATCAGCTGGAGCACCTGGCAGATATGGGGGAACAGCCCAACATCACCGTCCAGGTACTGCCGTTCTCGCGTGGGGCGCACTCAGGTATGTTCGGCCCGTACCTGCTGATGAGCTTCCCGCGGGTTTCGGCGCAGAACCTGGTGCTGACGGAGACCCCGACGGGCAACATCTGGATGGAACAGGAGTCCGAAGTCGCCCGGTATCGCGAGCTCCCAGGTGCGCTGACCGGTCCGTTCACGTCCGGTCCAGGAGTCGGGCGGCCAGGGCGCGGGCGCTGGGTGCGGCTCCGCGCGTCCCCTCGCCGGGTTGCCGGTGCGCCTCGTCCAGCGTGCGCAGGAGGCTGCGTGCGCGTTCCGTGGGCGCGCGGTCCAGGACCGTGGTGCCGGTGGCGGCCTCCTGGGTCGGGGCGTAGCCTGCCGTGCGCAGGGCCGTCAGGGTCTCCTCCGGTGCGGCCGTGGAGATCAGGACGGTGGGTGCGATGCGGCGCAGGCCCAGCTTGGCGAGGCCCCGGGCCTGGGCGACCTCGGCGATCAGGGCGGTGTCGTCGGAGCGGATGCAGCAGGCCGAGCGGACCACGCGCAGCTGTCCGTGCGTACGGGCGGTGTCCTTGATCGTGTAGGTGAGGGGCTGCGGCAGCGGGGTTGCGCGTTCACTCACCCCCGTCAGGCGATCCAGGAGGTCGTCTGCGCTCCAGCCCGCGTCCATCGCGCGGCGCAGGGAAGCCGCGGTGATCCGCCAGACGACCGCGTGGCCCTCCGACTCGATGTCACCTACTGAGGAGAGGAGTTCGGCCAGGTCCGGGGCCGGGGCTCCGGTGACCGTGGCCGTCAGGTCTGCTTGGAAACGTGCGGTGGTGCTGGGCGCGGGGAGTGTTTCGTACAGGGCGGCGCGGAGGTTGGCCACCGCGCGGGCGAGAGCCGGGCGGGCGGTCAGGTCCTCGCCCAGGCCGTCCGTGCCGAGGGCCGTCGGGTCCGTGCCCGCGCCCGGCACGGCGGGGTAGTGGTGGCCCGCGCCCGCCTCCAACAGTGCGCTGACCGCGCGCCCGGCCGGGGTGAGGGCGCCCTGGGCCAGCAGGCCCAGCAGCTCTGCCTCTTCCAGGGTCGACCGGAGGCGGCCCGTGATGTCGTCGTCGCCCAGCAGCTGTCCTGCCGCGTCGTTGGCGAGGAAGGAACTCAGCAACGGCTGGTACCAGGCGGCCCGTTCCAGCAGGTCGACGTACGAGTCCGCCGTCGTCAGGTCCAGGCCCTGGCCGTGCGCCAAGTCGGCGAGCGCGCGCAGTGCTCCCCGGCGCAGCGGGACGGCGTACCCGTCCTGGGGGCTGATCAGTGCCACCGGGGTCTCGCCGTCGTCCGGCCAGTGGGTGAGCACCTCGGGGACCACCGCCCAGGCCGCGATCAGCGGCAGCAGCTTCCCGGCCGGCGGAGCCGCCGCCCACAGGTCGTAGCGGTCGCTGGGGAGAAGACGAGCCGCGGGCTTGGGTGCCGCCTGCCGCCTGCGGCGCGCGGGGGCGGGCTCTTCGGCCTGGGGGGCGGCCAGGCCGGCGTTGACGGCGAGGTCGAGCCACAGGCGGGTGTCCGCCTCGCTCGCACCGGCCGACTTGGCCAGGCGCCGGGTGTCCCGTACGGCGATACCGCCCGCCTTGCGGACCGTGACCGGTTGCGCGGCCAACGCCCGTAGGACCAGCTCCGCGCGCCATGCGGCCGCTCCGGCCGCGGCGCCGCCCTGGCCGTCCCAGCCGCGCGGCAGCGGGACGGTGTGGGCGAGCGGTTCCGGCTCCAGGCGGGGACAGGGCGCGCCCTCACCGTCGCGCAGGGCGCGGGACACCTCGTACGGGAGTTCCGCCAGGTCCGGTCCGGCGGGAAGGAGCAGCGCGCGTGCGGCAAGCCAGTCAGTGCCCTCGTCCCCACTGCCGCCCTCCCGGAAGGCGTACTTGGCGCTGGGTCCGCCGTACGAGCCGTACTGGGTGGTGAAGCAGTGGGTACGCAGCAGGGGTGGCCCGAGAACCAGGTTGTCCAGCAGTTCGCGGGCCCGTGGCGGCGCCTGGGACACCAGGTCACGTACCTGAACGGGATCGGCCAGCAAAGTCGTGATGCGGGTCTGGGCCTCGGGGCGCGTGCGTGCCGCGCTCTCGCCGAACAGCACGTTGGCGATCCGTTTGACCTCGGGCGCGTTGTAGGCGGCCGTCAGCAGCCGGTCCGCCGGCCTGCCGTAACCGTCGAAACCGGCCGCCCGGACGTGCAGCAGGGGCGGGACCGCCAACTGGCCCTTCGGAGCGGGCAGCAGCAGTCCGCGTTCCCGTAGGCGGGCGAGGGCGTCCGCCGCCCGCCGTCGCGCGCCGCCTTCCGTGAACCAGGCCAGCACGTCCTTCTCGGGCACCAGCCGTTCGGACGGCTCCACCCGCACGGTGACCGGCGCGGGGCGCCACCCGTAGTGGGACGAGGGCGCGGCCTGCCCGGTGACGGGCCCGTGCCGTCGCAGGGCCAGTGCCGCGACCGAGGCCAGCAGTTCCATGTCCCCCGCGGTCCCGGCCGTCAGTCCGCACGCCACCGACTCGTCCGTGAGCAGGTGCTCGGCGAGTTCGCGGGGAGTCGTCAGGCGGGTGTAGCCGGCGGCGAGAGGGAGGTCCCGTTCCTCGAGCAGGGCGGTCAGCCGTTGTTCCGGAAGCTGCTTGAGCCACTTCTCCAGGGCGGTGCGCGAATTCACCCCGCCAGCGTAGTGCGAGGGGCGGTGCGGCATGCGGGCTTCCCAGTTCCGCGGCCCTGCCGTCCGCGACTGATCGCCTTCGTGCGGTTCCGGTGGTCCGTACGAAGGAAGTGGGGGTGGGTCTGTGGGTTTTGGGGGGTGGGGAGGGGGGACGTGGGTGCGTAGGTTGGCGTTGAGGCCACTTTGTGTCGCTGACCTGGTGCTTTGTGGCGTGCTCTGACGATGAGGATGGGGCGGCGCGGATGCGTGACTTGGTGGAGACGGCGCGGCAGTGGGCGGCCGAGGGGCGGGGCGGGTTCCTGGCCCGGCCCGTGACCGAGCAGGGGTTCGGGCCGCGCGATCCGGCCGGGGCCGTGCTCGTGGACGTACGGGGGGAATGTGTCGGGGCCCTGTACCGGGGGGTGTTCGACGCGGAGTTGGTTGCCGAGGCCTCGGCCATGGGGGCCGAGGAGACCGCGCGGGTGTGCGAGGTGTCCGTGGGGGCCGGGGAGGCCGTCGAGGCGAAGCTGACGTGTGGCGGGCAGGCCGAGGTGCTGCTGCAGCCGCTCGGCGCGATTCCCGCCGAGTGGTGGGAGCTGCTGGGGCAGGGGGTCGGGGTCGCGCTCGTGACCCAGCTCAACGAGGCGGCGGATCAGGCCGTCAGTGTCGTGGTGCGGGGTACGGACGTGCCCGCGAGCGATGCCGAGCGGCGGGCCGGCGAGCTGCTGGGGACGCGGCGGCCGGGCCGGGACGCGCTGTACGGGGAGTCCGGGCTGGTGCTGGTGGAGGCGTACCCGTCGGCCCCGTACGTGGTCATCGGCGGGACCGGGGAGCTCGCCGAGGTCATCGAGGCGCAGGCCCGGCTGCTCGGGTGGGACGTCAGCATCGTGACCGCCGTCCCGGAAGCCGCGAAGCTGCTCGAGGCCCGCAGGGACGCAGCCTGTCTGGCGATGCTCAGCCATGATCCGGAGTTCGACGTGCCGACGCTGCGCACCGCGCTCGCGCTCGGGATCCCGTACGTCGGCGCGCTCGGGTCCCGCAAGACCACCGCGCGGCGCCGGGAGGGGCTGCTCGCGGCCGGGGTGAGCGAGGAGCGGCTGCGGACGGTGCACGGGCCGATCGGCCTGGACCTCGGCGGCCAGACCCCGGCGGAGACCGCGCTGGCGATCTGCGCGGAGATCCTCGCGGTGCTCGGGGGGCGGGACGTGCGCGGGGTGCGGGATTCCGACGGTCCGCTGAAGGGCTAGCCCGACGGCCCGCCGAGGGGCTGGCCCGACCGCGTGCTGAAGGGCTGGCCCGACGGTGTGCTCAAGGGCTGGCCGTCCCGATCGGGTGAATTATCTGGAATGCGGGAAAATAGGAGGTATGGACACGACTCTGACCTTCCTCGCGTTGGACAGAACTCTGACCAACATCGCGTGGTTCCTGGTAGTCGGGCTCATCGTGGTCGGCTTCCTGCTCGGCGGCTTCATGCTGGGCAAGCGGGTCCGGGCACACGAACCCGCACCCCCCACTCCGGAGAGCCAGCCCCACCTGCCCGACGGCGGTGCGGTGTACGAGGTCTCCGAGGAGCGGGAGTACGTCGAATTCCCCAAGAGCGGGCTGCGTCCGCACGAGATGCAGGGGTACGGGAACTTCGGCTCCCGGACCTCCAGCCATCAGGAGGACTCGCGGGCCGCGCGGGAGTCCGGATACGAGCATCCCAATCCGCGGCCCCGGAAGCAGCCCCCGACCGTGCCGCCGCTGGGCGGTGTGAAACCCGCCTGAGCCGTCCGGAAGCCCGGAGCACGACCGGGTTCCCGGCCGACGTCCGGCCCGCCCCCGATCCCCTGACCCCACCGGCCATGCCTGTGACCCGCCTCGTGGCGGGTCACAGGTCCGTGCGCAGGCGCAGTACCTCGGGCGGGGGGTGGCGGGTCGAGGTGTGGCGGACCTCGGCCGCCAGCGGCGGGTCCAGCGGGCGGAAGGGGACCACGCCGAGTCCGATGGCCGTGACCGTGGCCTCCGCCCCGCCGCCGCCTCCCCGGGCCGCCCGCCCCGCCGGGCCACCCGCCGGGCCCCGCGCCGCCACAGCCGCCGCCACCTCCGCCCGGAGCGCCGCCGTCAGCGGGCTCGACACCAGCGGGGTCTCGTCCCCGACCGGCAGGACCAGGACCAGGGCCAGCGGGCGCCGCGCCGGGCCCGTGTAGCCGACCACCGCCGCGTCGCGGACGTTCGTGTGCCGCAGCTTCTGCCAGCCGCGCCGCCCCGCCGGGTAGGCCTGGTCCATCCGCTTGACGACCAGGCCCTCGATGCCGCTGGCGGGCAGGGTCTCGTACCAGGTCTCCGCCAGCTCCGGGTCGGTCGTCATCGGCACCGGCTGGAGCGGCGGTCCCAGCGGCAGCAGGAGGTCCACGAGGAGGGCGCGCCTGCGCTCGTACGGCCGGGCGCGCAGGTCCAGCCCGGCGAGCTCCAGGACGTCGAACGCGGCGTACGAGGCCGGCAGCGTCTGTGCCAGTACGGCGGCCCGCGCCGCGGAGGCGGCCGCCGCCCGGCGCTGTACGAGGGCGAAGTCGGTGCGGCCGGCGTGCCAGACGACCACCTCCCCGTCGAGCACGGTCCCGGCGGGCAACTGCCGTGCGGCGGCGGCGAGATCGGGGAAGGCGTCGGTGACGATACGGCCGGAGCGGGCCTGCAGGCTCACCCCTTCCACGGTGCGCACGACGACGAGGCGGTGGCCGTCGAACTTCGGCTCGTACGCGAGCCCGGGCCCGCGCGGCAGGCTCCGTACGGCGGTGGCGAGCGCGACGGTGATCACGGCAGTCGCCCCGCCAGGCCGGGGTCCAGCAGGGGGCCGAAGAGATCGCCGTCGCGCTCCAGCCGCAGCGCGACGGCGTCGGCGAGGAAGACCAGGTCGGAGGGGCTGCCGCAGGCCTCGACCTCGGCCCAGGAGACCGGGGCGGAGACGGTCGGCAGGGCGCGGGCGCGCAGCGTGTACGGGGCGGCGGTGGTCTTGGCGGCGGCGTTCTGGCTGTGGTCCACGAAGACCTTGCCGGGGCGCAGCGCCTTGGTCATCCGGTGCACGACGAGGTCGGGGAGCTCGCGCTCGGCCTCCTGGGCGAGGGTCTTCGCGTACGCCGACACCCGCTCGGAGGGGGTCGGCTCGAGGGGTACGGCCAGGTGGAGGCCCTTGGAGCCGGAGGTCTTGGCGAAGGCGTGCAGGCCGTCGGCGGCGAGCCGGCCGCGCAGCCACAGGGCGGCGGCGCAGCACTCGACGACGGTGGCGGGCGGGCCGGGGTCGAGGTCGAGGATCAGCCGGTCGGCGAGGGCGGGGGCGCCGGCCGGCCACTGGGGGGTGTGGAACTCGACGACGAGGTTGGCGGCCCACATGAGGGTGGCCATGTCGGCGACGACCACCTGTTCGGCCCGCAGGTCCTCCGAGCGGGGAACCGGCGTGGTTTTCACCCAGTCGGGGGTGCCGGGCGGCGGGTTCTTCGTGAAGAAGAGCTGCCCGTCCGGCCCGTCCGGATAGCGCAGGAACGACACCGGCCGGTCGTGGACGTGGGCCAGCAGCGCGGGGGCGACGGTGGCGTAGTAGTGCAGCACCTCGCCCTTGGTGAAGCCGGTCTCGGGGTACAGGACCTTGTCGAGATTGCTGAGCGCGATGCGACGCCCCTCCACCATTGTGATCGGCGTCATACGATGAGATTGCCACGAAACAGGAGGAACCGTGCGATCCATATGGAACGGGGCGATCTCCTTCGGCTTGGTCAGCATTCCGATCAAGCTCGTGAACGCCACCGAGAGCCACTCGATCTCCTTCCGCCAGATCCATGTGAGTGATGGCGGAAGGGTCCGCTACCGCAAGGTCTGCGAGCTGGACGGGGAGGAAGTCTCCACCGCCGAGATCGGCAAGGGGTACGAGGAAGCGGACGGGTCCATCATTCCGATCACCGATGAGGATCTGGCGCAGCTGCCCATCGCTACCGCGAAGACCATTGAGATCGTTTCGTTCGTGCCGGCCGAGCAGATCGATCCGTTGCAGATGGACGCGGCGTACTACCTCGCGGCGAGCGGGGCGACGGCGGCGAAGCCGTACACGCTGCTGCGGGAGGCGCTGAAGCGGAGCCGGAAGGTGGCGATCGCCAAGTACGCGCTGCGCGGTCGGGAACGGCTGGGCATGCTGCGGGTCGTCGACGACGTGATCGCGATGCACGGGCTGCTGTGGCCGGACGAGATCCGGGCGCCGGAGGGGGTGGCGCCGGAGGGGACGGTGTCCGTGCGCGAGGCCGAACTCGACCTGGCCGACGCGCTGATGGCGACGCTGGGGGAAGTGGAGATGGACTCGCTGCACGACGACTACCGGGAAGCCGTGGAGGCGATGATCGCGGCGAAGGCGGGTGGGGGCGAGGCGGTCGCGGTGACGGCGGAGCCGGTCGGGGGCGGGGGGCAAGTCATCGACCTGATGGCCGCGTTGGAGAGCAGTGTGCGGGCGGCGAAGGCGTCTCGGGCGGAGTCGGGGTCTTCTGGGTCCGGGGCGGAGGTTACGCCGATTCGGCGGAAGGCTGCGGGTACGGCTTCGGCTGCGCCGAAGGCTGTGGGTGGGAAGAAATCGACTGCGTCGGCGGCGGGTTCCCGGGGCGGGGCCGGTGCCGGTGCCGGTGCCGGGAAGAAGTCGACGGCTGCTGCTGCGCCCGCTGCGAAGAAGAAGTCCGCGGCGGCTGCGAAGAAGACGGCCTCGGCCAAGTCTGCGGCTGCTGCGGCGGCGGCCAAGACGGCTGCCGGTGGCGCTGCCGCGAAGAAGGCGGCGACGCCGCGCAAGCGGTCCTCCGCCTGAGGCTCGGCCCTGCGGGGCATGTCCCCTACCCGCCCTTCCACCGTTCCCCGAGCTCCGCCCGGACCCGTGAAGCCCGGGCTGCGCCCAGGGGCTCCCCGGGGCGGAGCCCCGGAACGCGGAGCCCGGGCTTCGCCCGAGGCCTCCCGGGGCTCCGCCCCGGACCCCGCGCCTCAAACGCCGGCGGGGCTGGATTTGCCCGTTCAGCCCGTGCGTGAACGCCGGCGAGGCTGGATTTGCCCGGCCCGTGGAACGCCGGCGGGGCTTCTCCGTGGCGGTGGGGGTCAGTGCCAAGTGCGGCGGTCTCGGGCTGTGGCGAACAGGGCTTCTATGTCCGGGGGTTTGAGGGTCGTCGGCGACTGGGTCAGGGTTGTGGGGGCCGTTGCGGGGGTTACCACGCGGACGTCCCGGAGGGTCGGGGTCACCTCGACGCGGGTCGCGTCCACCACCGCCAGGACCGGGATCACCGTGGCCGACAGGGCGCGGGTCGCCAGGGCCGCCGCGCGGCGGGTCGTGCGCGGGTCCGGGCCGGCTTCGGTGCGGCCCACCGTGAGGAGGAGGTCGCCGGCCACCGCGCGCTGCCTGCGGCCCTGGACCGTGCGGACGCAGAAGACCCCGGGCGGGCCGATCACCAGGTGGTCCGCGACCCCCGCGATGGAGTGCAGGACCCGCCAGTCCTCGGACTCCGCCAGCGTGTCCAGTACGTCGCCCATGCGCTGCCTTGCCGCGAGCTCCTGGCGCAGCCGGTGCCGGGCGCGGGTGCCGGCGGAGCCGTAGGTGATCTCGCCGAGCAGTGCCTCGCCGGGACGGTTCGGGGCCAGGTCCTCGTCGGACGGGAGGGCCAGGCGGAGCAGGTCCGCCGCCGTGGGGACGGGTGGCGGGCCGATCGCGACGGTCCCGCTCAGGTACGGGCGCAAGGCCGTCAGGATCTCCTCCCGGCGCTCGTCCGCCAGGACGCTGATCCGGTTGGCCCGCCGGTCGTACCAGGCCACGGCCCGGCCGTCCGGCAGGTTCACATACAGCCGCCCGCGGCCCGGCCGGCCGCTCGGCAGCACCCTCAGTCCCCGCGAAGCCATCGGCCTCACCCCCGTCGTCCATGGGAGCAGGCCCGGCCCCCGGCGGCAATCCCCCCGTTGTGGGTTGTGTCCCGTTCGCCTGCGGGTGCGTGTGAGGGGGGGTGCTGTGTAACGACTCCGTCGGCTCGCTGCCGTGTGGCTGTTACAAAAGCAACGCGTTACCGCAACGGCCGGTGCATACGTTGGTCCCACC
This sequence comes from Streptomyces sp. NPDC054956, assembly GCF_053609185.1. Taxonomy (NCBI): domain Bacteria; kingdom Bacillati; phylum Actinomycetota; class Actinomycetes; order Kitasatosporales; family Streptomycetaceae; genus Streptomyces; species Streptomyces sp. NPDC054956. Next base: position 11,139 of record NZ_JBSGXB010000197.1, read on the forward strand.
TGGACGCGCCAGGACCTGACCAGCACCGAAGGACTCCCCCGTGAACTCCGTGAGCCGCAGCCGCCGCACTCTCGTACGCGCCGCCGCCGTGACCGTGTGTGCCGGAACCCTGCTGGCGTTCCCGGCGGCCGCGGCGCTGGCCGAGGGCGTTCCCGCCGCTTCCTCCGCGCAGGCCGCGGCGCCCGCGCGGACCCTGGTCAAGAGCGTCTCCCTCGCGGACGGCGTGTCCACGGCGAACGTCTACCGCGTCGCCAAGGGCGCCTACCAGGCCGAGGTCCTCGCCGCCGACGGTTCCAAGGCCGCCACCCTGACCAGCCGCGACGGCGCCGCCGGCTTCGGCGACGCGGGCCGGCTGCACCTCGCGCTCCAGGCGGACGGCCGGCTCAGCTCCTGGGTCGGGAACGGGGACGAGGGCCACGCGACCGGTGCCCGCCTCGCCGGCGGCACCGGGCACAAGACCGCTTCCCGGGACGGCGTGGTCGTCGCCGCCTCCGTACGGGAGCCCGCGCACGAGTCCGTACGGGAGCCCCTGGGCGCGGGTACCCGGCCCGCCGAGGCGCTGCACCTGCAGACCCTGGCCGACGGCCCCGGTGACGGCATGCTGCTGCTCGCCGCCGGCGGTGGCATGGCTGCCGTCGGCGCCGCCGGACTGGGCTTCGCGATGCTGCGCCGCGGGCGTACCGACAGCTAGGTCGTCCTGGGGCACGAGCGTGCCCGCCCGGCCCGGCCGCGCGGGCAGAAACGATGCGCCTCTGCTTACTGTGGACGGGTACACGGTCACGGAACAGGAGGGCGCACGGGTGGTGAGCTCGGTCCCCTCCCGCGGCCGCGGTCGGCGGAGCCGCCGGAGCCGGCGCTTCGGCGCCGGGCTGCTGCTCCCCCTCCTGCTGCCGGTGGTGGCCGCCTGTGGTGACGCCGGCGGACTGGCCGCCGCCGGGCCGACCCCGACCGCGAGCGGACCCGTACACCTGTGGCCCGGGCGCAAGGGGGCCTCCGTACCGCCCGCCGATCCGGGGGGAGCGCCGCCCGAGTACGTGCCCGGGATCGATCCCGTCCTGGACCAGAACGTGCATTCCATCGACCCGGTGACCCTCGTCCAGGCGGAGCTGCGCGCCCACCGGGGCGACCGGAGCGGTCCCGACGGGCTGCCCGAGGAGACCGCCACCGCGATCGAGGCGTGCGGGACGGACATCGCCGATCCCAAGAAGTGCCCGGTCCTGACCCCGTACTACCGGGACCTCACCGGCAACGGCAAGGACGAGCTCATCGTCGGCATCGAGTACCCCGACCAGCAGATGTCCGTACGCGTGTACACGGCGGACGCCGAGGGCCGGCTCAACCGGATCATGGCGACGACCGACACCGTGATCTCCGTGGAGCTCGCCGGACGGGACGTGATCCTGCGCGTCCCGAGCGCCAACGCCGGCTACGAGGTGGACACCACCTGGTCCTGGGACGAGACGCAGCGCTCGATGCTCCCCTCGCGGGAGCAGATCGTCCGCGTGCACCGGGGCGAACCGAGCAGCGCCGCCGCCACTCCCGCGAGTCCGGAGAAGAGTCCGGAGCCGAGTCCGGTCCCGAGCACCGGCGTCGCGCGTCGCGGCCCGGCGGGGGCCTCCCCGTGAGGATGGTCCGGCTGCCCGCCTGGACGGCCACCCTGACCTGGAAGTCGGCCTGCTTCATCGTGGTGATGTGCTGCTCGCTCGCGGCGGTACTGGGCGCGCTGGTGCACGTGGAGGTGACCCGGCAGACCGTGGCGACGGCCCGGGAGAAGGCACTCGGCAAGCTGAACGACGCCTCGCGCGCGTACGAGGCGGGCGAGCTGCTGCCGCCCGAGTCCGGGCTGGATCCGGTCGGACTGCCGCCCGCTCTGCGGGCGCTGGCCCTGTCCGGGCAGCGCGGGACGGTCGTGGCGGACTACGAGGGCCGGCCGACGATGTGGGCGGCGGCCCCGGCCGACGGGAAGGCGCTGGCCGCCGCCGTCGACTACGGGCAGAGCGCGCGGACGATCAGCGGGCTCGACAACGCGATCATCGGCTCCTCGGTGCTGGCGATCGGCGGGACCCTGCTGATGGGCGCCTTCGCCGTGACCCGCGTGACCCGGCGGCTGCACCAGACGGCGACGGTGGCCCGGCGGATCACCCAGGGCGATCTGGACGCGCGGGTCGGCGACCCGCGGACCAAGGACCCCTCGCGGCACCAGGACGAGGTGGCCACGGTGGCGGCGGCGCTGGACACGATGGCGGGCAGCCTGCAGTCGAAGCTGCAGAGCGAGCAGCGGTTCACGGCGGACGTCGCGCACGAGCTGCGCACCCCGCTCACCGGTCTGCAGGCGGCGTCGGAGCTGCTGCCGGAGAGCCGGGCGACGGAGCTGGTGCAGGAGCGGGTGCGCACGATGCGCCAGCTCACCGAGGACCTGCTGGAGATCTCGCGGCTCGACTCGCGCAGCGAGGCGGTGGAGACGGACCTGCACCAGCTGGGGCGCCTGGCCCAGCGGGTGGTTCGGGCCTCGGGTACGGACACGGAGGTGGTCGTACTGCGGGACGCGCACGTGGAGACGGACCGGCGGCGGCTGGAACGGGTGCTGGGCAATCTGGTCGCCAACGCCCACAAGCACGGGCGGGCGCCGGTGGTGGTGACGGTGGACGGGCCGGTGGTGACGGTACGGGACCACGGCGACGGCTATCCCGACTACCTGGTGGCCCACGGCCCGCAACGGTTCCGGACCGGCGGCGCGGGCAAGGGGCACGGGCTGGGGCTGACGATCGCGGCGGGGCAGGCGGAGGTTATCGGGGCAGAGCTCTTGTTCCGGCAGGCGGGGGATGGGTTGGGTGGGGCGGAGGCGGTGCTGACACTGGTCGAGACCCGGGTCGACTGACCGGGCCGGCCACCCGGCCGACCGGCCCGGTCATGCCCGGCCGGGCCGCCGCCCTGGGGCCGTCGGCCCCCTGGGCCGTGGGTCCCCGGGCCGCGGGTCCCTGGGCCGCGGGTCACCTTGGCCGTGGGGCACCTTGGCCGTGGGGCACCTTGGCCGTGGGCCCTGCGGGGCATGTCCCCTACCCGCCCTTCCACCGTTCCCCGGGCTCCGCCCGGACCCGCGCCTCAAACGCCGGCGGGGCTGAAAGAGCCAGGCTCCGCCCGGACCCCTGGGGCTCCGCCCCAGACCCCGCGCCTCAAACGCCGGCGGGGCTGGAG
>NZ_JBSGXB010000198.1:0-14323 GCF_053609185.1 Streptomyces sp. NPDC054956
GCCCGGCCCCCTGGGGCTCCGCCCCGGACCCCGCTCCTCAAACGCCGGAGGGGCTGGATTCTGGCTGGCGTCAGCCCGCACGTGTGGGGGCCGGGGCGCAGCCCCGGGAAACGGTGAGAGGGCGGGGTGGGGAAACGCGAAGCGGCCCGCACCCCCGGCAAGGGGACGCGGGCCGCTCCAGCCCGGGGGCTACGCCTTGCGGAGGCGGAACGTCAGGGAGAGGGGCTCGTCCGCGAACGGGTCGCCGTACGTGGTGTCCGCTTCGCCGGACGCGTAGTCCGTCGCGAGGACCTCGTCCGCGATGAGGGTCGCGTGGTCCGTCAGGGCCGTCACGACCTCCGGGTCCGACGAGGACCAGCGCAGCGCGATGCGGTCCGCGACGTCCAGGCCGGAGTTCTTGCGGGCCTCCTGGATCAGGCGGATCGCGTCACGGGCCAGGCCGGCGAGGCGCAGCTCCGGGGTGATCTCCAGGTCGAGCGCGACCGTCGCGCCGGAGTCGGACGCCACCGACCAGCCCTCGCGCGGGGTCTCCGTGATGATGACCTCCTCCGGGGTGAGGGTGACCGGCGAACCGTTCACCTCGACCTCGGCGGAGCCACCGCGCAGGGCCAGCGACAGCGCCGCCGCGTCCGCCGCGGCCACGGCCTTGGCCACGTCCTGCACGCCCTTGCCGAAGCGCTTGCCCAGCGCCCGGAAGTTCGCCTTGGCCGTGGTGTCGACCAGGGAGCCGCCCACCTCGGAGAGCGAGGCCAGCGAGGAGACGTTCAGCTCCTCCGTGATCTGCGAGTGCAGCTCGGGGGAGAGGGACTCGAAGCCCGATACGGCGACCAGCGCGCGGGACAGCGGCTGGCGGGTCTTGACGCCCGATTCGGCCCGCGTGGCGCGGCCCAGCTCCACGAGGCGGCGTACCAGCAGCATCTGCTGGGACAGGACCGGGTCCACCATCGCCGTGTCCGCCTCCGGCCACGTGGACAGGTGCACGGACTCCGGGGCGTCCGGGGTGACCGGGACGATCATGTCCTGCCAGACCCGCTCCGTGATGAAGGGGGTCAGCGGGGCCATGAGGCGGGTGACCGTCTCGACCACGTCGTGCAGGGTGCGCAGCGCGGCCGCGTCGCCCTGCCAGAAGCGGCGGCGCGAGCGGCGGACGTACCAGTTGGAGAGGTCGTCCACGAAGGAGGACAGGAGCTTGCCGGCGCGCTGGGTGTCGTACGCCTCCATCGCCTCCGTGACCTCGGTGGTGAGGGTGTGGAGTTCCGAGAGGAGCCAGCGGTCCAGGACCGTGCGCTCCGCCGGGGCCGGGTCGGAGGCGGAGGGCGCCCAGTTCGACGTGCGGGCGTACAGGGCCTGGAAGGCGACCGTGTTCCAGTACGTCAGGAGGGTCTTGCGGACGACCTCCTGGATCGTGCCGTGGCCCACGCGCCGCGCCGCCCACGGGGAGCCGCCGGCCGCCATGAACCAGCGGACCGCGTCGGCGCCGTGCTGGTCCATCAGCGGGATCGGCTGCAGGATGTTGCCCAGGTGCTTGGACATCTTGCGGCCGTCCTCGGCGAGGATGTGGCCGAGGCAGACCACGTTCTCGTACGAGGACTTGTCGAAGACGAGGGTGCCGACCGCCATCAGCGTGTAGAACCACCCGCGCGTCTGGTCGATGGCCTCCGAGATGAACTGCGCCGGGTAGCGCTTCTCGAAGATCTCCTTGTTCTTGTACGGGTAGCCCCACTGCGCGAACGGCATCGAACCCGAGTCGTACCAGGCGTCGATGACCTCCGGCACGCGGACGGCTTCCAGGGAGCAGCCCTCGTGCGTGCAGGTGAAGGTGACGTCGTCGATGTACGGGCGGTGCGGGTCCAGGGCGGACTGGTCCTGCCCGGACAGCTCGGTCAGCTCCGCGCGGGAGCCGATGCACGTGAGGTGGTTCTCCTCGCAGCGCCAGATCGGCAGCGGGGTGCCCCAGTAGCGGTTGCGGGAGAGCGCCCAGTCGATGTTGTTGTTCAGCCAGTCGCCGAAGCGGCCCTGCTTGACGGAGTCCGGGAACCAGTTGGTCTTCTCGTTCTCCCGCAGCATCGCGTCCTTGACGGCGGTGGTGCGGACGTACCAGGAGGGCTGCGCGTAGTAGAGCAGCGCGGTGTGGCAGCGCCAGCAGTGCGGGTAGCTGTGCTCGTAGGCGATGTGCTTGAAGAGCAGGCCGCGCGCGTCGAGGTCGGCGGTCAGCTTCTCGTCGGCCTTCTTGAAGAAGACGCCGCCGACGAGCGGGACCTCCTCCTCGAAGGTGCCGTCGGGGCGGACCGGGTTCACGACCGGCAGGCCGTACGCGCGGCAGACCGCGAGGTCGTCGGCGCCGAAGGCGGGGGACTGGTGGACCAGACCCGTGCCGTCCTCGGTCGTGACGTACTCGGCGTTCACGACGTAGTGGGCCTCGGCCGGGAACTCCACGAGCTCGAAGGGGCGCTGGTACGTCCAGCGCTCCATCTCCTTGCCCGTGAAGGTCTGGCCGGTGGCCTCCCAGCCCTCGCCGAGGGACTTCTCCAGCAGCGGCTGGGCCACGACCAGCTTCTCTGAGTCTTCGCCGCCGGTACGGCGCGCGACCACGTACGTGACCTCGGGGTGCGCGGCCACGGCGGTGTTGGAGACCAGGGTCCAGGGGGTCGTCGTCCAGACCAGGAGGGCCGCCTCGCCGGCCAGGGGGCCGCTCGTCAGCGGGAAGCGGACGTAGACCGAGGGGTCCACGACCGTCTCGTAGCCCTGCGCCAGCTCGTGGTCGGACAGGCCGGTGCCGCACCGCGGGCACCAGGGGGCGACGCGGTGGTCCTGGGTGAGCAGGCCCTTGTTGAAGATCTCCTTCAGGGACCACCAGACCGATTCCACGTACTCGGGGTCCATGGTGCGGTACGCGTCGTCCAGGTCGACCCAGTAGCCCATGCGGGTCGTGAGCTCGGTGAACGCGTCGGTGTGGCGGGTCACGGACTCGCGGCACTTGGCGTTGAACTCGGCGATGCCGTACGCCTCGATGTCCTTCTTGCCGTTGAAGCCCAGTTCCTTCTCGACGGCGAGCTCGACGGGCAGGCCGTGGCAGTCCCAGCCGGCCTTGCGGGCCACGTGGTAGCCGCGCATGGTGCGGAAGCGGGGGAAGACGTCCTTGAAGACGCGGGCCTCGATGTGGTGCGCGCCGGGCATGCCGTTGGCGGTGGGCGGGCCCTCGTAGAAGACCCACTCGGGGCGTCCCTCGGACTGCTCCAGGGTCTTGGCGAAGGTCTTGCTCTCGCGCCAGAAGTCGAGGACCGCGTGCTCGAGGGCAGGCAGGTCGACCTGGGCGGGTACCGGGCGGTATTGCGGCGGTGTGGTCATGAGGCTGAACTCTTCCTCCGGCGGGATGTCACTTCCGTCCGGAGGGACGAGAGCCTTCGTGCGCTCCCGCGGTACCACCCTCCTTGGCCTCCGGACGTGTGGTCCGAGGGCCCCCTCATTGGGGTGCGAAGCCGGTTCTACGGTCCGCGGGGGCCCGTGCGGGCTTCCTGCGGCTTTCTTCCGGCGGCTCCGGGGTGATCCTTCGCATCGCGCTCGCCCCCGGGCTCTCACCGTCCCCGGGTCGCTCCTGGCTGCGTCCGACGCTACTCGTCCCCATCCATGCCTTTCGCTGGGCCCAAGTGTACGGGCCGGGGCGCCGCGCGGCAGACCGGTTTACGGGGTGTGGCGCGGGGGTGCGGGAGGGGGGCGGGGCGGGGGCGGTCCGAGGGGTCGCCGAGGGGATCGCGGCGCGGGTCGCGGACGGGGCGGGGAATGACCCGAATGGACCGATGCGCCGCTCGCGGGTGCGCCGGGGCGGGAGGGGCGGATTACCGGGCCCCCTGCTGGGCACAACGGATGCAGGTTGACCTCGATGGAAGCGTGCCCCGTTGCCGCGGGGCCGGAGTCGATTTATCGTTCCGGCACGATTCGCGAGCAATGATCACAGTATGTGAAGGGGCCGCGGCCATGGTGGCGAAGAAGACCGCCGGGAGTACACCCGAGAAGGCTGCGGAGAAGGCTGCCGTGACGAAGAAGGCCGCCGTGAAGAAGACGGCCGCGGCCGACGGGGCGGCCGGAGCGCCGCCGACGCCGGCCAAGAAGGCGGCAGCCGGGAAGGCGCCCGCCAAGAAGGCCGCCGCCGTCAAGAAGACGGCCGCGAAGAAGGCCACGGCCAAGACGGCCGCGGCCGAGGGGGCGGCGCAGGCCGCGCGAGAGACGGGAGCCCGCAAAGTGGTCGCCAAGAAGAGCACCGGCACGGCCAGGAAGACGGCCGCGACAGCGACGAGCGGGCTGCCCAAGGCGCGGGGCGCGGGCGTGGGCGTGAGCACGCCGGGCGAGCTCGCCGTACGGCCCGGGGAGGACCCCTGGACCCAGGAGGAGGTCGACGAGGCCCGCAGCGAGCTGCTGAGCGAGGTGCTGCGGCTGCGCGCCGAGCTCGACGCTTCCGAGGTGGCCATCTCGGGCCTGATGCGGGACTCGGGCGACGGCGCGGGCGACGACCAGGCCGACACGGGCACCAAGAACATCACCCGGGAGTCCGAACTGGCCCTCGCGGCGAACGCCACCTCGATGCTGGAGCAGACGGAGCGGGCCCTGGAGCGCCTGGAGGCGGGCACCTACGGGATCTGCGAGAACTGCGGCCAGCCCATCGGCAAGGCCAGGATGCAGGCCTTCCCGCGGGCCACGCTGTGCGTGGACTGCAAGCAGAAGCAGGAACGGCGGCACTAGGCCGTCTCCTAAGAGACGGCCCAGGCGGGCCGGGGCGGCCCCGGGCGGGCTCCGGTGGCCCGGCGGAACGGTTCGGTCCCGGCGGGCCCGGGCGGCACCGCGCAGGGCCCTGGTGCCGACTCCGGGCGGCGGCCGGCGGGTGCCCTGACGTACCCTCGTGTCTCGTCAGGGTCCGGGAACCTGGCGGGACGGTCGGCGCAGGGCCGTCCGGACATCCTGGTTCGAGCTAGTTCGAGGGACTCACGTGACAGAGGCGGAGCGCATCATCGGTACGCCGGAGGCCGGGGAAGACGACACCCAGCCGGAGTCCGCGGCGCCCAGGGGGCGGCGACGGATCGTGGCGCTGCTCGTCGTGGCCGTGCTCGCCTACCTGCTGGACCTCGGCAGCAAGATGGTCGTCGTCGCGAAGCTGGAGCACCAGCCGCCGATCCAGATCATCGGCGATCTGCTGAGGTTCGAGGCGATCCGCAATCCCGGTGCCGCCTTCGGCTTCGGCGAGGCCTTCACGATCATCTTCACCTGCATCGCCGCCACCGTCATCGTGGTGATCGTGCGCCTGGCGCGGAAGCTCTACAGCCTGCCGTGGGCCATCGCGCTGGGTCTGCTGCTGGGCGGTGCGCTGGGCAATCTGACCGACCGGATCTTCCGCTCGCCCGGCGTCTTCCGGGGCGCGGTCGTCGACTTCATCGCACCGGCCCACTTCGCCGTCTTCAACCTCGCCGACTCGGCGATCGTGTGCGGCGGGATCCTGATCGTCCTGCTGTCGTTCAAGGGCCTGGACCCGGACGGCACCGTCCACAAGGACTGAGCGGGAGGGGCACGGGGAGGGGCCGCGGGACCGGTCACGGGAAAGATCGCGGGACCGGGCGTCTGTCCGGTCCTGCATACTCGACAGGTGAGTACGATTCCCGAGATCCGCACCCTGCCCGTTCCCGATGGCCTCGAGGGCGAGCGCGTCGACGCCGCCATCGCCCGTATGTTCGGTTTCTCCCGGACGAAGGCGGCCGAACTCGCGGCCGCGGGGAAGGTGTCGGTCGACGGCAGTGTCGTCGGGAAGTCCGAACGCGTACACGGTGGCGCCTGGCTCGAAGTCGAGATGCCCGAGCCGCCGCGGAAGGTCGAGGTCGTCGCCGAGCCCGTCCCCGGCATGGAGATCGTCCATGACGACGACGACATCGTCGTCATCATGAAGCCGGTCGGCGTCGCCGCGCACCCCAGCCCCGGCTGGACCGGGACCACCGTGATCGGCGGCCTCGCCGCCGCCGGCTACCGGATCTCCACCTCCGGCGCCTCCGAGCGCCAGGGCATCGTGCACCGCCTCGACGTCGGCACCTCCGGCCTGATGGCCGTCGCCAAGTCGGAGCGCGCGTACACCTCCCTGAAGAACCAGTTCCGCGAGCGGATCGTGGACAAGCGCTACCACGCGCTGGTGCAGGGCCACCCCGACCCGATGAGCGGCACGATCGACGCGCCGATCGGGCGGCACCCCAGCGCCGACTACAAGTGGGCCGTGACCCAGGAGGGCAAGCCCTCCGTCACCCACTACGACCTGATCGAGGCGTTCCGCGCCGCCTCGCTGCTCGACATCAAGCTCGAGACCGGCCGCACGCACCAGATCCGCGTGCACATGGCCGCGCACCGGCACCCGTGCGTGGGCGACCTGACGTACGGCGCCGACCCGACCGTGGCCAAGCGGCTGGGGCTGACCCGGCAGTGGCTGCACGCCGTGCGGCTCGGCTTCGAGCACCCCTCGGACGGCCAGTGGGTGGAGTTCGAGAGCACCTACCCCGCCGACCTGCAGCACGCGCTGGACGTGATCCGGAAGGAAAGCGAGTGACGGACGGCCCCGGCTCTGCCGTCTCGGTGCGGGTGGCCGTCACCGAGGACGACATGAAGGCCTGCTTCGCCGTGCGGACCGAGGTGTTCGTGGTCGAGCAGTCCGTGCCGGAGTCGATCGAGTACGACGCGTACGACGCGATCGCGGTCCACGTCCTGGCCGAGGGGCCGGACGGGGTCGCGCTCGGGACCGGCCGGCTGCTGCACGGCCCCGAGGCCCTGGGCAAGACCGGATCCCCGGAGGTCGGCTCGCTGGGCCGGCTGGCCGTCACCAAGTCCGCGCGCGGACTGGGCGTCGGGGTCGCGCTGGTACGGGCGATCGAGGCGGAGGCGGGGCGGCTGGGGCTCTCCGCGGTCGACTTGGGCGCGCAGACGCATGCGCTGGGCTTCTACGAGCGGCTCGGGTACGTGGCCTACGGGCCGGAGTTCGAGGACGCGGGGATTCCGCACCGGTCGATGCGGCGCGCCCTGCCGTAGCCCCAGGACACGGCGCGGCACACGCGCTGGACAGCGTTGTCGCGTGGGGCGGGCTGACAGGCTGGGGGCGTGGATCAGCTTGCTCTGCTGTTCGTGTTGTTGCTCGGGGCCGTGGTCACCGTGCCGCTCGGGGATCGGCTGGGGTTGCCCGCGCCGGTGTTGATGACGCTCGGCGGGGTGGGGCTCGCGCTGGTGCCCGTCGTGCCGAACGTCGACATTCCGCCCGAGTACATCCTGCCGCTCGTGCTGCCCCCGCTGCTCTACGCCTCCGTGCAGCGGACCTCCTGGCGCCAGTTCGCCGCCAACGTGCGGCCCATCCTGCTGCTGGCCGTCGCGCTCGTGTTCGTGACCACCGCCGCCGTCGCCGCGGTCGCCCACGCCGTCGTGCCCGGGCTGCCGATCGCCGCCGCCGTCGCGCTGGGAGCGCTGGTCGCGCCGCCCGACCCCGTCGCCGCCACCGCCGTGGCCGGATCGCTCGGGCTGCCGCGCCGCATGGTGTCGATCCTGGAGGGCGAGGGGCTCTTCAACGACGTCACCGCCATCGTGCTCTACCACGTGGCCATCGCCGCCGCCGTGAGCGGGAGCTTCTCGTGGCCCGCGGCGCTCGGGGAGTTCGTGCTCTCCGCCGTCGTCGCCGTGGCCGTCGGGCTGGCGCTGGGCTGGGCCGCCAACCGGCTCATGGGGCGGCTCGGTGACGCCGCGCTCCAGATCGGGCTGACGCTGCTCGTGCCGTTCGTGGCCTACGTACTGGCCGAGGAGCTCCGGGGCTCCGGGGTGCTGGCCGTGCTGACCACCGCGCTCTTCCTCGCCGAGTACGCGACCGACGCCGACGACGTGCTGGGCCGGCTGGCCGGGCACACCTTCTGGGAGGTCGTCGACATGCTGGTCACGGGAGTGGCGTTCGGGCTGATCGGGCTGGAGCTGCACAACGTGTTCGGCGTCGCCCGCGGCCGGGAGTGGGAGATGGCCGGGTGGGCGGCGGCCGTGGTCGCGGTGGTGGTCGGCGTACGGCTGGTGTGGCTGCTGCCGGCCGGCTGGCTCGCCAAACGGCTGCACACGCGCCGCGACTACGACGAGGAGATCCCGCTGAGCTGGCGGGAGTCCGTGGTGATGTGGTGGGCCGGGATGCGGGGCGTGGCCTCGGTGGCGCTCGCCCTGGCCATTCCGTTCCGGACGGACTCCGGGGAGGCCTTCCCGGCCCGGGACCAGATCGTCTTCATCGCCTTCGCCGTGATCATGGTGACCCTGGTGCTCCAGGGGCTGACCCTGCCGTGGCTGGTCCGCAGGCTCGGCGTGGAGGCCGACTCGGACGCCGAGGCGGAGATCGCCCGGGCCCTCGCGATCCGCGCCGCCAAGGCCGCCAAGCGGCGGCTGAAGGAGATCGAGGAGGTGGAGGACCTCCCCGAGGACCTGGTGGAGATGCTCCACCGGCGGGCGTACGACGTGGGGGCGAGGATCAGCCCCGACATGGTCGACGAGGAGCGGCGCGAGGCGTACGCGAAGCGGGTGGAGCGGATCCGCGACGTGCAGCGCATCCAGCGGGAGATGATGTCCGCCGCCCGCCACGAGGTCCTGTCCGCGCGGAGCGAGCCGGGCGCCGATCCGGAGATCGTCGACCGGGTGCTGCGGCACTTGGACGTCCGCAGTCTGCGGAGCTCGTAGCGGGCGGCGCGGCCCGGGTTCGCGTGTTCGCCTCCGCAACTCAATGCCGTAGACGGCGGGCAGGGGCATGGCATATCTTCGGGCGGTTCGGGCCACCCATCCGGTGGCCCGTTTCCTTGTCATGCGTTCCCGTGGGGGGTACTTCGTCATGTCCCAGTTGTCCGCGACGCCATTGCCGCAGCCCGTCGGAGAGCTCCGCTCCCCGCAGAGCCTGGGGACGGGTCTGACCGTGGCGTTGTCCTTCGCAGCCGGCCTCGCCCTCTTCTCGGCCGGGGTCGACTTCTACGCCAGGGGGCTGATGGCGGACCTGGTCGCCGACCCCGCGAGCGTCGAGCAGGACAGCCTCGAGCTGGTCGACTCCCTCCAGTCCGTGGTCGCCTCGGGGGCGAAGCTCCTCGGCCTGGGCCTGATCGTGGTCTCCATCATGTGGTTCCATCTGGTCCGCCGAAACGGCCAGGTGTTCCGCCCCGACGGCTTCAGTCAGTCCGCCGGCTGGGCCATCGGCGGCTGGTTCGTCCCGATCGCGAACTTCGTGCTCCCGTACCGGGTGGCGCTGGAGACCTGGGAGGCCAGCGCCCAGAACAGGTCCGACGGTTCCTACCGCCGGATCTCGAGTGCCCCGGTGACCGCCTGGTGGGTGGTGTTCGTCATCAGCAGGGTGCTCGGGCTCTTCGTCGCCTACCGGCACTCGGCCGAGACGGCCGAGGAGTTCCTCGACGCCTTCGCCCTCAGCACGGTGGCGGATCTGACCAGCTTCGCGGCCGCCGTGCTCGCCGTCCTCTTCGTGCGCAAGCTGACCGCCTTGCAGGAGATCAAGGCCACCCAGGGACCGAACGCCGCCGCCTGACCGCGACGGCCGGGCGACGGCCGGGCGCCGGTCACCGCGTCACACCTGGTAGCGGTCCGGGGCGAAGAGGTGGAGGTGGGAGGCGACCCAATCCGAGGTGCGGGTCAGGCCCTCGCGGAGGGAGACCTCCGGCTTCCAGCCGGCCCAGTCCCGGGCGCGCGCGTTGTCCGACAGCAGGCGCTGGACCTCGCTGCCCGAGGGACGCAGCCGGGTCGGGTCCACGACGACCTCCGCGTCCCGGCCCGACGCGGTGATCAGGGACCGGGCCAGGTCGCCGATGGATATCTCCTCGCCGGTGCCGAGGTTGACCACCTCGCCCAGCGCCCGGTCGCAGTCCGCGACCGCGAGGAAGCCCGCCGCCGTGTCCGTGACGTACGTGAAGTCCCGGGTGGGGGTCAGGGAGCCCAGGCGGACCTCCCGGGCGCCCGAGTGGAGCTGGGCGAGGATGGTGGGGATGACCGCGCGGGCCGACTGGCGGGGCCCGTAGGTGTTGAACGGCCGCACCACCGTCACCGGCAGCTCGAACGCGTGGTGGAACGACAGCGCCATCATGTCCGCGCCGATCTTCGAAGCGGAGTACGGGGACTGCGGCTGGAGCGGGTGGCTCTCGGAGATCGGGACGGTGAGGGCCGTGCCGTAGACCTCGCTGGTCGAGGTGTGGACCAGGCGCCGCACGCCGTGGCGGCGGCAGGCCTCCGCCATGTTCTCGGTGCCGGTGACGTTGGTCTGGACGTACGCGCCGGGCGAGGCGTAGCTGTACGGGATGCCGATCAGCGCCGCCAGGTGGAAGACCGTGTCGCAGCCGGCCACGGCGTCGCTCACCCGGCCGGCGTCGCGGATGTCGCCCGCCCACATCTCGACGGGGCCGCCCGGATCGGCCAGGTACCGGGCCAGGTGGCCCTTCTCCGCGTACGGCTTGTAGTGCACGAAGGCACGGACCTTCGCGCCCCGCTCCACCAGCAGGTCGACGAGGGTGGAGCCGATGAACCCCTCGGCGCCCGTGACGAGCACCGTGCGGCCCGTCCAGTCGCGGGCGGCACCGGGGCCGGTCGTGGGCAGGGGCGTGGACGTCGGCGTGGTCATACGAGCTCCAGGGGAGAGGGGGAGAGGGAGGGGAAGCCGGCGACGCGCAGCACCTGCGCCGCCAGGAGTTCGGCGGCCCGCGCGTGCGGGCCGGGGTCGGCCGCGCCGGCCATCGCGGCGAGCCGCGCCGGGTCGGCCAGCAGCGGGGCGAGCAGCTCCGCGAGACGGTCGGCCGTGGCGTCCTCGTCCGGCAGCAGCAGCCCGGCACCCGCGTCCGACAGCACCCGGGCGTTGTGGGTCTGGTGGTCGCCCGGAGCGTGCGGGTACGGGACCAGCACGGCCGGGACGCCGGTCGCGGCGAGCTCCGCCACCGTCGCCGAACCCGCCCGGCACACCACCAGGTCGGCGGCCGCGTAGACCAGGTCCATCCGGTCCAGATAGGGCACGGCCCGCGCGATCCGCCGGCCGCCCGAGGCCGACAGCCGTGCCGTCGTGTCCGCCAGAGCGGCCGGCCCCGTCTTGATCAGCAGCTGTACGTCGGACCGCGCCTGCCAGGCCGCCGCCAGCGCGGCCGCGGCCCCGGTGAGGCGCAGGGCGCCCAGGCTGCCGCCGTTGAACACCACCAGCCGCCGCCCGTCGGGCACCGCGAGCTCCCGCCGGGCCTCGGCGCGCAGCACCGCCCGGTCGCGGGCGGGCAGGACCGAAAGCGAGGCCAGCGCCGCCGAGATCGGCATACCGGTGGTCAGCGCCCGCGCCCCGCCCGCCAGATGCGGCCGGCTGCGGTCGAAGGCCACCGCCATGTGCGGGGTGAGCCGCGCCGCGAACCGGTTGGCGCGGCCCGGCACCGCGTTGGACTCGTGGATCACCGCGGGCAGCCCGGCCATCCGGGCCCCGAGCACGGCGGGCGCGCTCGGGTAGCCGCCCATGCCGACGGCCACGTGCGCGCCCTGTGCCCGGATCACGGCCCGCGCCTGTCCCGCGGAGCGCAGCAGCGCCGCCGGGAGCAGGTAGCGGGCCGCGCCCAGCGCCGGATCGAAGGGGATCATGTCCACGGTGTGCAGCCGGTAGCCGGCGGCCGGGATCAGCTCGGTCTCCAGGCCGCGTTCGGTCCCGATGAACGAGACCGCGGCGCCGGGGACCGCGGCGCGCAGCGCCTCGGCCAGGGCCAGCCCGGGGTAGATGTGGCCGCCGGTGCCGCCCGCGCCGATCACGACGGAAAGCGGCCGGCGCGAGGAGGAGGGTGTGGGTGAGGAGGTCATGGACGCACACTCCCGGTGCGTCCTAAGAAGGTTCTAAGAGGTTGTGCCGCACGGTTTGGCAGGCTTTGCGGCATGCAGCGGATTCTGGTGGTGGACGACGAGCCCGAGGTGCGGGCCGCCGTCGAGGACGGCCTCGCCGTCGAGGGGTACGAGGTGCGCGGCGCGGCCGACGGGCTGGCCGCGCTGTCCGAGGTGGCGCTCTGGGAGCCCGACGCGGTGGTCCTCGACGTGATGATGCCGGTGCTGGACGGGCTCGGCGTCTGCCGGCAGCTCCGCGCGGCGGGCGACCGCACGCCCGTACTCGTGCTCACGGCCCTCGACGCGGTCAGCGACCGGGTCGACGGGCTGGAGGCCGGGGCCGACGACTACCTGGTCAAACCGTTCGCGCTCGACGAGCTGGTGGCGCGGGTACGGGCGCTCCTGCGCCGGGCCGCCCCCGACGACCCGGCCGGAGCCGCGGCCGAACTCTCCTACGGGGACCTGGTGCTCGACCCGGAGACCCGCACCGGGCGGCGCGGCGGGCGGCCGCTGGAGTTCAGCCGCACCGAGGCGGCCCTCCTCGAGCTGCTCCTGCGCCACCCCGGACAGGTGCTGCCGCGCGAGCTCGTCCTGGAACTGGTGTGGGGGCGGGACTTCGGCCCGGACTCCAACTCGCTGGCCGTGTACGTCGGCTACCTGCGGCGGAAGCTGGAGGCCGGCGGCGAGCCCCGGCTGGTGCACACCGTGCACGGGGTCGGGTACCGGCTGGAGGCCGCGTGAGCGGCGGGGGTGGTGCGGGCGGTACGGGGCGGCGGAGGCTCGGAGCGCGGTGGCGGCGCAGGCGGCCGCTGCGGACCCGGCTCGCCCTGGCCGTCACCGCGGCCGTCGCGCTGGTCGCCGTCGGCGTGTGCGCCGCGGCCTTCTTCGTGGTGCGCGACGCGCTGTACCGGCAGCTCGACCTCAGCCTCACCCAGTCGGCCCGCCTCGCCGCCCAGCGCAACCCCGACTCCGGGCCGTCCACCCTGAGCGGCGAGTGCCGGTTCCTGGCGGCGCCCGCCTGCGCCGAGGTGGTGCCGGCCGATCCGGCGCGCGATCCCGCGGCCCCGTACCTGCTGCCGGTGGCCCCCGCCGCGCGGGCCGTCGCGGCGGGCACGCGGGCCCCGTACTACACGGACATCGTGCACGCCGGACATCCGGCGCGGATGCTGACCACCGACTACACCAAGGGGCGGGCGCTCCAAGTGGCGCTGCGGGCGGACACGGTGGAGGACGGCATCAAGGAGGCGGCCGGGTGGCTGGCGCTGACCGGGGCCGCGGGAGTGGCGCTGGCCGCGCTGCTCGGCTACTGGGTGGCGCGGACCGGGCTGGCACCGGTCACCCGGCTCACCGCCACCGCCGAGCGGATCGCGGCGACGCGCGATCCGCGGCACCGGATCGAGCTGCCCCCGCCGGTGCCGGGGCGGGGGAGGGGGCCGGAGGACGAGATCACCCGGCTGGCCGGGAGCTTCAACACCATGCTCGGGGAACTGGAGCAGTCCGTGACCGCCCAGCGCAGGCTCGTCGCGGACGCCTCGCACGAGCTGCGGACCCCGCTGACGGCGCTGCGGACCAACGCGGAACTCCTGGCGCGGGGGGAACGGCTCACGGCCGGGCAGCGCGAACGGGCCTCGCTGGCGCTCGGACGGCAGCTGCGGGAGGTGACCGGGCTGGTCAACGACCTGATCGAGCTGGCGCGGGACGAGGAGCCGCGGCTGCTGGTCGAACAGGTGCGGTTGGCTCCGCTGGTGGAGTACTGCGTGGGGGCCGCGCGGGGGCACTGGCCGGGGGTGGGGTTCCGCGTGCGGGTCCCGCCGGGGGAGGCGTCTGCGTCTGTGTCTGCGCCGTCGGCGGGGGACGTGGTCGTGGCGGGGGTGCCGGCGCGGCTCAGCCGGCTGCTGGGGAACCTGCTGGACAACGCGGCGAAGTTCAGCCCGGCCGGGGCGGAGGTGGAGGTGGACCTGGCCGTCGTGGGCGGGCGCGCGGAGGTGACCGTACGGGACCACGGGCCGGGGATCGCGGAGGCGGACCTGCCGTTCGTCTTCGACCGGTTCTACCGGGCGGGGGCGGCGCGGGCCCTGCCGGGGTCGGGGCTGGGGCTGGCGATGGCGCGGCAGATCGCGCGGGCGCACGAGGCGGAGCTCACCGCCGAAGCCGCTCCCGGTGGGGGTGCGCTGTTCCGACTGACGTTCGCAGCGGTGACCTGAGCGCTGGGCTGGCCCTGCGGGGGCTGTCCCCTACCCGCCCTTCGCCCGTTCCCCGGGCTGCGCCCGGACCCCCTGGGGCTCCGCCCCGGACCCCGCGCCTCAAACGCCGGCGGGGCTGGATTTTCAGCCCTGCGGCGTGCGGGTGCGGGCCGACGTCGGTCAAATTCAGCCCCTCCGGCGTTTGAGGAGCGGGGGTCCGGGGGCTGGCCCCCGTGCGGCGGCGCCGCACCTGGTAACCGTCACCCCGGCCAGGGGCACGC
>NZ_JBSGXB010000199.1:0-14133 GCF_053609185.1 Streptomyces sp. NPDC054956
ATCGGCGGAGGGATCAGGCGTCGGCCTTCTCGACGGTCTCCGCGGACGCGTTCGCCACGGACACCTTCGCCCCGGCCGCCTTCTCGGCGGGCACCTCGGCGGCCGCCGGGGCCGCCTTCTCGGCGGGCACCGCCTGCGCCGCGACGGTACGCGGACCGCTCGCCCCGCGCAGGCCGAAGCCGCTGATCACCGCGACGAGGCCGAAGGCCACGGCGCCGATGGCGAAGGTGAGGGTGAAGCCGGATTCGGCCGGCAGCGCGGGCACTCCCGCGGGCAGGTGCTCGATCGTCTTCGACGCCAGGATGGTGGTGACGATGGCGCTGCCGATCGCACTGCCGGTGGAGCGGGAGATCGAGTTGATGCCGTTGGCGATGCCGCTCTGGTGGGGCGGAACGCTCGCCATGATGACGGCGGGCATGGCCGCGTAGCCGAAGCTCACGGCCGCGCCGACGATCAGTCCGGCACCGATCACCGAGGCGCTGTGGGCGTGGTCGAGCGCCAGCCAGCCGAAGCCGACGGCGCCGAGGGCGGCGGCCATGGCCATCGCGACGCGCGGACCGCGGTGGCGGACCACCTGGCCGCCGACCGGGGAGGCCAGGAGCGAGATGATCGCGCCGGGCAGCAGGAACTCCACGGAGGCGCGCAGGATGGAGGCGTCGAAGCCGTAGCCGGTCAGGGCCTTGGGCATCTGGACGAGGTAGGAGACGCCCAGGAAGTTCGCGAACATGCCGAACCCGACGAGGATGCCGGCCAGGTTGGCCATGAGGACCGGCCGGTGGACGAACATCCGCATGTCGACGAGGGGCTCGCGGACCTTCAGCTCGGTCAGCACCCAGACGGCGGTCATCACGGCGGCGCCGGCGAAGCTGCCCAGCGTGCGGCCGGAGGCCCAGCCCCACTCGTGGCCCTGGGAGATCGGCAGCAGGAGCAGCAGCAGGGCGATGCCGAGGGTCAGCGCACCCAGGAAGTCGGTGCGGCCGCCCGTCTTGTGCTTGGTCGCCGGAACCAGGAACACCACGGCGAGCAGCGCGAGCACCGCGAAGCCGGTGGCCATCCAGAAGGCGTTGCGGTAGTCCGCGTCGGCGCCGGAGGTCAGCAGGCCGGTGGCGACGAGCGCCAGGCCGCTGCCGAACGCGAGCGTGCCGCTGACCAGGGCCATCGCGCCGGGGAGCTTGTGCGGGCGGACCTCTTCGCGCAGGACGGAGAGGGCCAGCGGGAAGATCGCGGTGGCGGCGCCCTGCAGCACGCGGCCGAGGATCAGCAGGGGCAGCGAGGACGCCAGGGCGGCGATGACGGAGCCCGCGACCATGACACCCAGTACGGCCACCAGCGTCGGCTTCTTTCCGTGCTGGTCGCCGAAGCGGCCGAGCAGCGGGGTGAAGACGGCGGCGGACAGCAGGGTGGCGGTGGTCACCCAGCTGACGTTGGCGGTGGTGGTGCCGAGATCGCTGCGGATCAGCCCGAGGATCGGGACGGGCAGCGTCTGCATCATCGACACGACCATGGCGGCCAGGCTCAGGGCGAAGACGATGACCGTCTCGTTCCGGCGCCCGCCGTCCGTAGTGGTGGCGGAGGTGGTGGGGCTCATGGCAGGGAGGACCTTCTCAGTGCTTCAGATCACAGATGTTTGACGTCATCAAGTACTTCGACTCCAGCAGACGGTAGACCTCAATAGTTAAGGTGGTCAAGTAAAAGGTTGATAATGTGAAACACCTTGAGTACGCTCCCGGCATGAGCGCCACCACCCCCCACGCCGTCCCGACCAAGCTGCAGCTCCTGGAGCTGCTCGCCGCGATCGGCACCGCCCAGTGGCGCGATTTCGCGGCGGCCGCCGCCCACTACGGCCTCACCTCCACACAGGCCAAGGTCCTCGCCCAGCTGGACGGCCCGCTGCCGATGCGCGGCCTCGCCGCCCTGCTGGTGTGCGACGCGTCGAACGTCACCGGGATCGTGGACCGGCTCGAGGCCCGCGAGCTGGTGCGCCGCGAGCCCGACCCCGCCGACCGCCGGGTCAAGAACGTGGTGGCCACGGAGGCCGGCCGCGAGGTGATCCGCCGCGTGCGCGAGGAGATGCAGGCGACGCACGGCGCGCTGGACGTCCTGGACGACGCCGAGAGCGCCACGCTCTACGCCCTTTTGGAGCGACTGCGCCCCACTCTGGAGAAGGACGCCTGAGGCTGCTCCGCCGGAACGCGCTGGTCAGGGGAAACGCCACCTGACAGACTGCAACGGCTTCAGACATTCCAGGAGGACACATGGCAGAAGAAACAGACACCCCGCAGAACGAGTCGCCGGCCGAGGAAGCCAAGCGCAAGTTCAAGGAGGCCCTGGAGCGAAACGCCCGCAATGCCCAGTCGCAGCAGGCGCACCAGAGCCGGGCGAAGATCCAGGGGGCCGGCGGCAACCCCGGCGGCAAGAACAAGAAGGTCCGCCGCAAGACCGGCTGACCTCGGCGCGGTCGCGGCAGCGCGACACCGCGCCGGCCGGCCTCGACGGGGTCAGGGACCAGCTTCTGGTCCGGATCCGGTCGAGGGCGGCGACCAGGGGGTCCGCGGACCGGGCTCGTACGCCGGGTCCGCACACGCAGTCCACGCAGGGGGCCGCCCGGGGCGTCCGCGCACGGGATTCGCACACGGAGTTCGCGTACGGCACGGACGTACGGGATTCGCGCACGGGGAGTGGGATTCTCCGGGGCGGTTGGGTCAATCGGCCGACACCCGGCTTCACCGGTGGGGTGGACTGTTCCGCCAGTCGGGTGATGGGCGATAACCCCCGGTGTCCACGGCAGTTGAGCAGCTCGTCCCGCCGAGGGCAGCTATCTCATGCGACAGTGCGACAGAAGAAGGATCTCCCACATGCTCAAGAAGTTCATGGCCACCGCAGCCGCCACCGCAGCCGTTCTGGGTGCCGGTGCCGCCGTAGCCTCCCCGGCGATGGCGATCGGCAACGACCACGGCGTCAACACGGTCAACGGCAACGAGTCCTCGCAGATCTACGGCAACCAGGAGACCGGCGGCGCCATGAGCCCGCAGATGTCCGCCATCCAGGGCTCGCTGAACAAGCTCTGTGTCGGCCTGCCGGCGAAGGTCAACGCCCAGTCGATCCTGGCCCTGGTCAACGTGGGCGTCCAGGACATCAACGTCCTCGCCAACCCGCAGAACCAGCAGTGCGCCGAGAACTCCACCCAGGCCAAGGGTGACGACTCCGCCTCGCACATCGCGGACAACATCCCGATCCTCTCGGGCAACGGCGCCATCGGCAGCTGACCCACCACGACCGCGCCGGCGCCACGCCCTCCGGGGCTCGGTGCCGGCGCGCCGTCTTGGTCTAGACCTTGACAGGTTCAGACCATTCTCGATTCAGTGGACCTGGTTGTTCCCCACGACAACTCCCCCCACTGAAGGAGCAGTTCCGTGATACCCACCCTGCGTCGCCGTGCCCTCTCCCTGGCCGCGACCGCCGCCGTCACCCTCGGACTCGCGATCGCCCTCCCCTCCTCCCCCGCCGCCGCGGCTCCCGCCTGCGCCGGCGCGTGGGCCTCCTCCGCCGTCTACACGGGCGGCATGAGCGCCTCGTACGGCGGCCGCAACTGGCAGGCGAAGTGGTGGACCCAGGGCGAGACGCCCGGCACCACCGGCCAGTGGGGCGTCTGGGCGGACCAGGGCGTCTGCGGCGGCGGCCAGACCCCCGACCCGGACCCGACCACCCCCAACCCCTCCGGATTCGTGGTCAGCGAGGCCCAGTTCAACCAGATGTTCCCGAACCGGAACCCCTTCTACACGTACAACGGCCTGGTCGCGGCCCTGTCCGCCTACCCCGGATTCGCCAACACCGGCGACATCACCGTCAAGAAGCGCGAGGCGGCTGCCTTCCTGGCCAACGTCTCGCACGAGACGGGCGGGCTCGTGCACATCGTCGAGCAGAACACCGCCAACTACCCCCACTACTGCGACGCGAGCCGGCCCTACGGCTGTCCGGCCGGGCAGGCCGCCTACTACGGGCGCGGCCCGATCCAGCTGAGCTGGAACTTCAACTACAAGGCGGCGGGCGACGCGCTCGGCATCAACCTCCTCGCCAACCCCTACCTGGTGGAGCAGGACCCGGCCGTCGCGATGAAGACGGCGCTCTGGTACTGGAACACGCAGAACGGCCCGGGCACGATGACGGCCCACGCCGCCATGGTCAACGGGGCGGGCTTCGGCGAGACCATCCGCTCCATCAACGGCTCGCTGGAGTGCAACGGCGGCAACCCGGCCCAGGTGCAGAGCCGGGTGAACGCCTACCAGAGCTTCACGCAGCTGCTGGGCGTGACCCCGGGGAACAACCTCAGCTGCTGAGCGGGCGGGCCGGTCAGCGCGTACGCAGGGTGGTGGCCAGCTGGGCCCTGGAGCGGACGTCCAGCTTCTGG
Organism: Streptomyces sp. NPDC054956; assembly: GCF_053609185.1. Taxonomy (NCBI): domain Bacteria; kingdom Bacillati; phylum Actinomycetota; class Actinomycetes; order Kitasatosporales; family Streptomycetaceae; genus Streptomyces; species Streptomyces sp. NPDC054956. The sequence continues at coordinate 4,409 of NZ_JBSGXB010000199.1, forward strand.
TAGATCCGGGTCAGGCGGGCTTCCACCGTCTTCACGCTGACGAAGAGCTTCGCGGCCGCCTCCTGGTTGCTGGCTCCCCCGGCGACGAGCAGCGCGAGGCGGGTCTCCGCCTCGGTGAGCGCGGCCAGCGCCCGAGCTCCGTCGGGGCCGGCGCCCTCCCCGGCGGACGGCTCGCGCGCGAGCTCGCTCCAGGGGGCGGCTCCGGCCGCCGCGAAGGCCTCGGCCGCCGCCTGGAGCGCGGCGCGGGCGGGTGCGCGCCGGCGCCGGCGGCGTTCCACCCGGGCGAGGGCGAGCAGGGTGCGGGCCCGTTCCAGCGGGAGTCCGAGGGCCGCGAAGCGCTCGGTGGTGTCCTCCAGCAGGGCCACCGCCGCCTCGGGGTCGCCGTGCGCGGACAGGCACAGGCCCCGGGCCCGGTCGAGGGCGGCGATCACGCTGGTGCGGCCGAGCGCGAGGGCCGTCGTACGGACCGCGGCCTGCAGTTCGGCGGCTTCGTCGGGGGCGTCCGCGGCGACCAGGGCCTCGGCGAGCTCCCCGTGCCAGCGCAGGATCGAGGGGTCCACCACCTGCTGGGCGGCCTCCAGTTCGGCGACGCGGCGCAGGGTGGCGACGGCCTTCGCGGCCTCGCCCGTGGCCAGTTCCACGAGGCCGAGCACGTACAGGCCGCGGGAGAGGAAGACCTGGTCGTGCTCCTCCTCGGAAGCCTGGATGCCGCGGCGGGCGTAACCGGTGGCCCGCGCGAAGCTGCCGCCCATGGCCTCCGCCATCGCGGCGAGGTACCAGGCGGGGCCCGGTGACAGGCCCGCCTCCACGGTCAGCTCGAGGCCGTTGCGGGCGTGCGCGGTGGCGGCGGCGCAGCGGCCGCCGCGCAGTTCGACCTCGGTGAGGCTGCGCAGCACCTCGAAGACGTCCTCGGCGGAGCCGGTGCGCCGTACGGCGGGCAGCAGGACGAGCAGCTGGCGCCGGGCGTCGGCGAGCCGGTCGTCGAAGAGGGCGTGGCGCACGGCCAGGTACTGCGGGGCGTTGCGCATGCCGAGCGGCACCTCGGGGGCGGGCAGGGCGAGCGCCTCGGCGAGGATCTCCTCGGCGTCCGGGTCCCCGAGGATGCGGCCCATGCGGGCCCGTACGGTCAGCGCCATCGCTTCGGCGACCTGGTCGCCGCCGCTGCGGGCCAGTACTCCGGCCTGGGCGGCGGCGTCCCGGGAGCGGACGGGGTCGCCGTCGCTGAGGTTGTGCTTCCAGGCGATCCGCAGCCGGATGGCGGCCTGGAGCGCGGGATCGCCCTCGGCGTCGGCGGTGGCGTGGGCGAAGGTCTCGTCGAGGGCGGCCAGGGCCTGGCCCGCCGCGTCGATGACGGCGAGGCGGACGCGGACCCGGTCCCCGGGCGAGGCGTCGCGGGCGAGTACGGCGCGGCTGGCGCGGCGGGCCAGGTCGGCGCGGCCGGACCAGCCGGCGTCCTCGGCGGCGGCGACGAGCCGGGCGAGTTCCTCTCCGGGCAGGTGGGAGGGGGTGCGCTCGGCCGCGAGGAGGCCGAGCTCGGCGGCGAGGGCCCGCTGGCCGCGGCGCCGGCAGGACGCGGCGGCCTCGGAGATCTCGGCGGCGAGCCACTGGTCAGGGGTGTCCACGGCCAGCGCCCGGTGGCGTACGGCCTGGACGGGGTCGTCCACGGCTTCGGCGAGCGCTGCGTGTCCGGCGGCCCGCTCGGGCCAGCCCGCGTCGGCGGCGAGCGCGGTCGGCAGGGCGCCGGCGGTGAACCGGACCGCCCCGTCCTCCTCCACGGTGACCAGCGCGGCCCGTTCGGCCAGGGCGAGTTCGGCTTCCGCGCCCGGGCGGCCGGCCCGGCGCAGCAGTGCGGTGGTGGGGCGCGCGGCGAGGGCGGCGAGCAGCAGGGTGCGGCGGGCCTGGGCGGGGAGGACCCCGAGGAGCCGGCGGGCCACCTCGCGGGCCTGCCCGGAAACGGGCAGCGGATCGGCGTGGTGGGCGCTGCCGTCGCGGGCCCCGGCGGCTTCGGCCAGGGAGTGGCCGAGCGCGAGGGCCAGGCGCGGGTTGCCGCCGCTGGCCTGGTGGATCCGGCCGGCGAGGCGGGCCGGGAGCCCGCGGCGGACGAGCAGTTCGGCGATCTCGTCGGTGCCGAGCGGGGGCACCCGTACGTGGGGGGTGTCCGGTCCGCAGAGGGGTTCGGCGAGCGGGGCTCCGCCCTGGACGCATTCGGCGACCAGGACCCGCACGCCCGGCGGGGTCAGGCGCAGGGCGAACCGCAGCAGGTCGGTGCTCTCGGCGTCGAGCCACTGGGCGTTGTCGAGGGCGAGCAGCACGGGGCCGCGGGCGGCGAGGGTGCGCAGCACCTCGACGACGGCCAGCCGCAGGGCGACGTGGTCGCGGCCGGCGCGGGGGGCGTCGGTCTCCCGGCGCAGGAGGGCGATGGCCGTGCGCTGGGGGCCGGAGAGCCGTTCCAGGGCGACGGCGGGGACGGAGGCGAGGAGGGCGGCGGCGGAGGCCTCGGGTATCCAGCGGTCGGTGGCCTCGGGGGCGAGGTGCAGCACGGTCTCGTGGCGCAGCGCGGCGGCTTCGGTGAGGGCGCGCAGCACCTCGGTCTTGCCCGCGCCCGCCGGTCCGGTGAGCAGGGCGCGTCCGTGCGTGGTCAGCGCGCGGTCCACCGCCTTGATCAGTTCGCCGTGTCCGACGGTCGTGTCAGCGTTCCCCGTAGCCGCCACCACGCACAGCCACCAGCCTCTCGGTTCGCCGCTCCTGTGCCCTTCCTGTGAGACGCGACAATACGAGGTCGGATGCCCGGCGGGCCCGGATTGTGACGCAGAATTCAGTCACGTGACAGGAAAACCCGTCGGACCTGCCGATACGCGGTGTATCTGCAGGTCCGACGGGCTCTGTTGGTCCGTACTATCGCCCCGTCAGTGCCAGTTGGGGCCCCCTGGGGACGCGGCTCAGAAGCCGAGGCTCCAGGAGTCGATCTTGCCGGTGTCGCCGCCCGCGTTGTCGTTGACGCGCAGCTTCCAGGTGCCGTTCGCGACCTCGGAGGAGGCGTTGACGGTGTAGGTCTGGTTGATGTTGTCGGTGCTGCCGCCGGCACGGTTGTGGACCGTGTAGACGGTGCCGTCGGGGGCGACCAGGTCGACCTTCAGGTCACCGATGTAGGTGTGGGCGATGTTCACGCCGACCTTGAGGGTGGCCGGGGCGTTGCCCGCGACACCGCTGACGGTGATCGGGCTCTCCACCGTGGTGTTGTCGCCGATGGCGAAGTCCGCGGTGTTCTCGAAGGTCGGGGTGGTGGGCGTGGAGGTCACGGCGGTCACGGTCGCCGCCGCGTCCGCGAGACCGGCGCCGCAGCCACCGGTGCAGGTGCCGGCCAGCGGCCGGGCGTTCGCCTTGATCGCCGCTTCGATCTGCGCCGGGGTCAGCGAGGACTTGGCGGAGACGAGGAGCGCGGCGAGGCCCGCCACGTGCGGGGCGGCCATGCTGGTGCCCTGGTAGGGCTTGTAGGTCTCGGCCAGCGGCGTGGTGGTGCCGGTGTTCAGGGTCGAGAGGATCGCGTTCTCGGGGGTGGTGACGGTGCCGGGCGTGTCCGTGGCGCGGCGGGTCTCACCGCCCGGGGCGGCGATGTCGATGATCGAGCCGTAGTTCGAGTAGTACGAACGGTCGCCGGCGCGGTTGCTGGAGGCAACGTTGATCACGTTGTTGCAGCTGGCCGGGGAGAAGCCGGCCGCGTCCGCGTTGCTGTTGCCCGCGGCCACGACGACGGTCGTACCACGGCCGACGGCCGCGTTGATCGCGTTCTGGTAGGTGCTGGTGCAGGCACCCGAGCCACCGAGGGACATGTTGATGACCTTGGCGGGGGTGGCGTTCGCCGGGACACCGGGGACGGAACCGCCGGAGGCCCAGGTGATGGCGTCCACGATGTCCGAGGTGGCGCCGCCGCACTTGCCGAGCACGCGCACGGGCTGGATCTTCGCGTTGTACGCGATGCCCGCGACGCCCTTGGCGTTGTTGGTGGCGGCCGCGATGGTGCCGGCCACGTGCGTGCCGTGCCAGGAGGAGGTGCTGGCCTTGGAGCCGACGCCGCATTCCTCGGCGGCGCTCCAGTCGCCCTCGTCCGCCGGGTTGCTGTCGCGGCCGTTGCCGTCACGGGCGGCGGAGGAGCTGGAGATGAAGTCGTAGCCGGCGACGATGTTCGGAGCCACGTCGGAGTGGGCCACGTAACCGGTGTCGATCACGGCGACGGTGACGCCGGAGCCGGTGGACTTGTCCCAGGCGTTCTGCACGTTCATGCCCGCGGTGGACTCGAAGAGGTCCCACTGCTTGGCGTACTCGGTGTCGTTGGGGGCGACGGCCATGGCGTACGCACGGGAGTCGGGCTCGACGTAGGCGACGTCGGGGTCGGCGCGGAACTGCGCGATGACGGCGGCGGCGTCGGCCGGAGCGGTCGTACCGCCCAGGTTGACGAGGGCGGCACCGGTACCGAGGCGGCGCTCGAAGGTGGCCTTCTTCGAGGCCTTCTTGCCCTTGGCGGCCGCGTCAGTGGCGGCGGCGGTGTTGGAACTGGCCTCAGCGGCGGAGGACTTGTACCCGACGATGAGGTTTTCGACCGGTGCGTTCACGGTCGCGGCGGCGGCGGCCGGAGCGGGATCCGCGGTGGACAGCGCCATCGAAGTGGTGGCGGAGCCGGCGAGCAGGGTGACGGACATCGCCACCACGGATATGAGCCTACGTCTGGATGCGTGCACGGTGTTCCCTTTCGCGGGCCGTCGCGAGGCGGGCCGAGACGGCCGGTTGGTGCAGTGTGGGAGGTGAACCGGCGGCCGCGGGACCGGAACGGGCTTGGTCGAACCCGCCCGGCCACCGCTGCTCGCCACTGTGTTGCCCGCCACTGCGTCGGGGCGGGGCAACGGTGGCACCGGCGACGTGCCGACCGTTCAGCTTCACGCCATGTGGGGTGGGCGCGGGGGCTGTTCGGAGACGGGGAGGATCGCCGGTGGGCAGACAGTAGGCAACGGCGGGATGAACGCGATACGGGGAAAACCCTTGTCCGCCCCCTGCCACTCCCCCGGGGCCCCTCGCCGCCGGGTGGCCACGACCCCCGTGGCCTGCGCGTTAGGGTGGCGAAACCGTTGGCGTCGCGGAGTTGGGGAGGACCGGACATGGGCGAGCTGTACCCGCCGATCGAGCCGTACGACGAGGGGATGCTCGACGTCGGCGACGGCAACCTCGTGCACTGGGAGGTCTGCGGCAATCCGGACGGAAAGCCCGCCCTCGTCGTCCACGGCGGCCCGGGCTCGGGATGCCGCCCTTCGGCCCGCCAGTGGTTCGACCCGGAGCACTACCGGGTCGTCCTGTTCGACCAGCGCGGCTGCGGCCGCAGCACCCCGCACGCGAGCGACCCCACGACCGACATGCGGCACAACACCACCGCGCACCTCATCGCCGACATGGAGCGGCTGCGGGAGCACCTCGGCATCGGGAGCTGGCTGCTGTACGGGGGCTCGTGGGGCTCCACCTTGATCCTGGCCTACGCGCAGCGGCATCCGGAGCGGGTGTCCGAGATCGTCATCCCGAGCGTCACCACCACCCGCCGCTCGGAGATCGACTGGCTCTACAGGGGGGTCGGCCGGTACTTCCCCGAGCAGTGGGAGCGGTTCGTCGCCGGAGCGGGCGGCACACCGCGCGACGGCGACCTCGTCGGGGCCTACGCCCGCCTCGCGAACCATCCCGACGAGGAGGTGCGCGCCAGGGCCACGGCCGACTGGTGCGCCTGGGAGGACGCGGTGCTCTCCGGCGAGACGCAGGGCGCTTCCCTCCCCTACTCCGGCCGGCCGCCCGCCGCCCGGATCGCCCTCGTACGGATCTGCTCGCACTACTTCTCCCACGGCGCGTGGCTGGAGGAGGGCGAGCTGCTGCGCGGGGCGCACCGGCTGGCCGGCATCCCGGGCGTACTGATCCACGGGCGCCTCGACATGGGCGGGCCGCTCGACACCGCCTGGGAACTCCACCGCGCCTGGCCCGGAGCCGAGCTGACCGTGGTCGAGGACGCGGGCCACCTCGGCGGCGGATCGACCCGCGACCACGTGCTCCGCGCCCTCGACCGGTTCGCGACCGGGAACGGCCGGGCGGCGGGATCCGAGAAGGACGGCCCGGTCAGTCCTTCGGCGGGTTGAGCCGCCGGAAGTACGTCCAGCTCGTCTCGTTCGGCTCGCTCCACTTCTCCGGGGCGTGGGCGAACTCCGGGTGGCGGGCCTCGATGTACGCGCGGGTGCGCTCCGGGACCTCCGCGTACGAGCCCAGCTTGCGGCCCCGGCAGTGGAAGGTGAGCCCGCCGGGGCGCGGCCCCTGTTCCATCCAGGGCAGCCACGGGGACTGGCGCATCCAGGACATCACGGACGGGACGCTGGGCTCGTCGGTGGTCAGGACCGAGGCCGGGGCGAAGAACTGGAAGAGCTCCAGGGCCCGGTAGGTGTCGTCGGCCGAGTTCTCCGGGTACTGCGCGACCGGCAGCGGGGAGGGGTAGGCCAGCGGGACCTCCAGGCTGAAGCACACCTGGTCGCCGAGTTCGGTCATGGGCACCGGGAAGGGCCGCCACCGCTGGCTCGCGGGGTCGTTCCAGACGTGGATCACCGGCTTTTCCTGCCAGGTCTCCAGGATCTCGCGGGTCTGCGGATCGAGGTAGAACGCGGCCTCGCGGGTGAGGAGTTGGTAGCCGCCCGGCGTCTCCTCCGGGACCAGGCGGGCCACATTGACGCCCTCGAAGCCGAACAGGCGCTGGTAGGGCTCGCCGGGGGCCGAGGAGTAGACGTTGCCCGTCCACCAGAAGGTGACCTCGGCGCCGTCGAGGGAGGCACGGGTGCGGGCGAGGGCCTGAAGGAGATCTTCGGGAGTCATAACGGGTACTCTGCGCGGTCCGCCCGCCCCGGGCAAGGACCGGACCGGCCATGCGGGTCGGCCCGAAACGGGCCCGAGGTTCGACTCGTATCGGAAATGTTTTTCCATCGACCGGACTTGACGATCTAACCTTCGGCTCATGTCATCAACAGTTCGACTCATGATCGTGATCACCACCCTCCCGGGCCGCGGCCGGGAGCAGATCGACGCCTACGAGCGCCTCGCACCGGTGGTGCGGGCCGAAGACGGCTGCCTGCGTTACGACTTGCACCGGGTGAGCGGGGATCCCGACCGGTTCCTGCTGATGGAGGAGTGGGAGTCGAAGGCGGCGCTCGCCGCGCACGACGTCACCCCGCACATGATCGAGGCCGACGCGGCCAGCCCCGCGTTCCGGGCGGGGCCCGCGCAGGTGATCGAGTTCGACGCCGACCCGCTGGCCTGAGCGGACCCCCGGCCGCGCCCGCGCCGCCCCGCGCCCGCACTGCGGACGCCCGGTTGACGCGGGCGTGGCGGACGGCAACCGTGACCCGCATGCGGAACGAACACCGACTGCTCACGCTGCTGATCTGCCTGGTACTGGGCGGCGGGCTGACCGCTGCCGTACTGGGGGCCGCGCGGGTGGCCGGCCCGCGCCCCGCGGCGCCGGGCACCGGCCCCGCACCCGGCGACTTCGTGGACATCCGCGACATCGGGCCCGCGTCCGGCGGCCCCCTCCCGAGCGGGCCGGACGCCTCGACGGGCCGGGTGTCGGTCGCGTGCGGCCGCAACGCCGAAGGCCACTACAACGAGGACAACCTGGTGGTCTCCCCGGGGCTGCGCTCCGGCGCCCACCACACGCACGCGTACGTCGGGAACCTGTCCACGGACGCCTTCTCCACCGACGCCTCCCTGGACGCGGCCGCCACCAGTTGCGCGGGCGGCGACCGCTCCACGTACTACTGGCCCGTACTGCGCCGCACGGACCTGCCGGGCACCGGCGCGCACGAGGGCTCGGCGGGCCACGGCAACGCGGGGCGGATCCTGCCGGAGTCCTCGGTGGAGGTGGAGTTCCGCGGCAGCCCGGTGAGCAAGGTGGTGGCAATGCCCCGGTTCCTGAACGCCATGACCGGAGACGCGGTGGCCTTCACCGCCGACACCGACGAGGACGTCCGCGCCCGCTGGGGCTGTTCGGGCTCCCCCGACCGCACCACCACCCGCTACCCGCGCTGTCCGGCGGGCGACCGCCTCACCCGTACGCTCGTCTTCCCCAGCTGCTGGAACGGCCTGGACACCACCAGCCCCGGGCACCGCTCCCACCTGCTCTTTCCGGCCGCGAACGGGGTCTGCCCGCAGGGCACCTTCCAGGTGCCCGAGCTGCGGATCTCCCTCGCCTACGACCTGCCTCCCGGGGTCCCCGTCGCGCTCGACTCCTTCCCCGAGCAGCGGCACAGCCCCCGCACGGACCACGCCATGTTCGTGAACGTGATGACCGGGCAGCGGATGGCGGAGGTCGTGGACTGCCTCAACCAGGGCCGTACCTGCCGGACGTGAAACCGGCGCCCGCCGTGACGCAGGTCACTTGAACCCGACGGCGGCGCATGGCGTGTTCAGACCGCACCACACGTGCGTGAGGACAGCGAGGAAGACGGAGAGGGTGAGATGGCCGGACCACTGTGGCCCCGCACTCGGCGGGGCGGGGCCGACGAGGCACTGATCAAGTCGGTGTACGAGGAGCACGGCCACGCCCTGCTCGCGTACGCCACGCGGCTGACCGGCGACCGGGCCGCGGCCGAGGACGTCGTCCAGGAGACCCTCATCAGGGCGTGGCGCCACTCCGACGTCCTGGTCAACGGGAAGGGTTCGGTGCGCGGCTGGCTGCTCACGGTGGCCCGCAACATCATCACCGACCGGTTCCGGGCCAAGGCGGCCCGGCCGCCGGAGGTCTCCGGCTCCCCGGCCCACCCGCCGGTGGAGGCGGACCACGCCGACGCGGTCGTGGACACGATGACCGTGCTGGGCGCCCTGGACCGGCTGTCGCCGGAACACCGGGACGTACTGACGGAGTTGTACTACCGCCAGCGCAGCGTCGCCGAGGCCGCGGACACCCTCGGCATCCCGGCCGGCACGGTGAAATCGCGCTCGCACTACGCGCTCAAGGCACTCCGAGAGGTCTTCGGGGAAGACAGACGAACAGGCGGGACGTCCCAGCGGCCCGGCGGACTGCAGGAGGTGGTGGCATGAACCGGCAGCGGCACGAGGAGGAACTGCTCGGACCGTACGTTCTCGGCGTCCTGGACGACGCGGACGTCCGCCGGGTCGAGGAACACGTCGACGGCTGCGTGCAGTGCCGTCAGGAGGTGACCGCGTTGCGCGAGATGGAGGCGGCGCTGGGCGAGGTGCCGCCCGAGGCTTTCCTCGACGGCCCGCCACAGGGCGGGGACCTGCTGCTCCAGCGGACCCTGCGGCAGATGCGCCAGGAGGTCGCCGGGGCCCGGCGGCGCCGGACGGCCCTCGGGGGACTGGCCGCCGCGGCCTCGCTGGCCGCCGTGTTCTGGGCCGGGGCCCAGGTGGGCGCCGCGGACGGCGGCCCCGTGGCGCTGCCCCCGACCCCCAATCCGACGATCTCGGCGCAGCCCTCGCCGCCCGTGTCGGGGACCAAGGTGGCCTCCGCGACGGACGCGGGCACGGGCGCGCGGATGACCGTACAGGTGACGCCCGCCGCGAAGTGGGTACGGGTGCACGCGGCCGTGACGGGGGTGCCGGCGGGCCAGCGGTGCCGCCTGGTGGTGGTCTCCCGGGACGGTACGCGCACCACGGCGGGCGGCTGGGTGGTGGGCACCGCGGAACACGGAGAGGGCAAG
>NZ_JBSGXB010000200.1:0-14060 GCF_053609185.1 Streptomyces sp. NPDC054956
GGCATTTTCGCCCTTTATCTTGTGGTTTTAATAGCCCCCGGGGGGCCCGCACCACACCTGGTTTTCCGCTTCCGCCCCCCCTAACAGGCCCGCCCCGGCGGGCTGTTGCGGTCGGGGGCGGACCCGTTCACACGGTGGATCGGTTCGAGCGGCCGGGCCGCTCGGGCGGCGGACCTCAGCCGAGGATCGCGAGCGCCTGGTTCAGCGTCGCGGACGGCCGCATGATCGCCGAGGCCTTGGCGGCGTCGGGCTGGTAGTAGCCGCCGATGTCGGCCGGCGAGCCCTGCACCGCGATGAGCTCGGCGACGATGGTCTGCTCCTGCTCGCCCAGGGTCTTGGCGAGCGCCTCGAAGGAGGCGGCGAGCTCGGCGTCGTCGGTCTGCTTCGCCAGCTCCTGCGCCCAGTACAGCGCGAGGTAGAAGTGGCTGCCGCGGTTGTCGATGCCGCCCAGCTTGCGGCTCGGCGACTTGTCCTCGTTGAGGAAGGTGCCGGTCGCGCGGTCCAGGGTGTCCGCGAGGACCTGGGCACGGGCGTTGCCGGTGGTGGTGGCGAGGTGCTCGAAGGAGACGGCCAGCGCGAGGAACTCGCCGAGCGAGTCCCAGCGCAGGTAGTTCTCCTTGACGAGCTGCTGCACGTGCTTCGGGGCGGAGCCGCCGGCGCCGGTCTCGAAGAGGCCGCCGCCGTTCATCAGCGGAACGACCGACAGCATCTTGGCGCTGGTGCCCAGCTCCAGGATCGGGAAGAGGTCGGTCAGGTAGTCGCGCAGCACGTTGCCGGTCACCGAGATGGTGTCCTCGCCGCGGCGGATGCGCTCCAGGGAGTACGCGGTGGCCTCGACCGGCGAGAGGATCTCGATGGTCAGACCGTCGGTGTCGTGGTCGGCGAGGTACGTCTTGACCTTGGCGATCAGCTGCGCGTCGTGCGCGCGGCCCTCGTCGAGCCAGAAGACGGCCGGGACGCCGGTGGCGCGGGCGCGGGTGACGGCGAGCTTGACCCAGTCCTGGATCGGCGCGTCCTTGGTCTGGCAGGCGCGGAAGATGTCGCCGGCGGCGACCTCCTGCTCCAGGACCGTGGCACCCGAGGCGTCGACGACGCGGACGGTGCCCGCTGCGGCGATCTCGAAGGTCTTGTCGTGGCTGCCGTACTCCTCGGCCTTCTGGGCCATGAGGCCGACGTTCGGCACCGAGCCCATCGTGGACGGGTCGTACGCGCCGTGCGCGCGGCAGTCGTCGATGACGACCTGGTAGACGCCGGCGTAGCTGCTGTCCGGGAGGACGGCGAGGGTGTCGGCCTCGGCGCCGTCCGGGCCCCACATGTGGCCGGAGGTGCGGATCATGGCCGGCATCGAGGCGTCGACGATGACGTCGGACGGGACGTGCAGGTTGGTGATGCCCTTGTCCGAGTCGACCATCGCGAGGGCCGGGCCCTCGGCGATCTCGGCGTCGAAGGAGGCCTTGATCGCGTCGGCGTCGGGCAGCGCGCCCAGGCCGTTCAGGATGGTGCCGAGGCCGTCGTTCGGGGACAGGCCGGCGGCGGCCAGGGTCTCGCCGTAGCGGGCGAAGGTCTTCGGGAAGAAGGCGCGGACCACGTGGCCGAAGATGATCGGGTCGGAGACCTTCATCATCGTGGCCTTGAGGTGCACGGAGAACAGGACGCCCTCGGCCTTGGCGCGCTCGATCTGGTCGTTCAGGAAGGTGCGCAGGGCGTCGACGTGCAGGACGGACGCGTCCACGACCTCACCGGCGAGTACCGGTACGGAGTCGCGCAGCACGGTGACGGCGCCGTCGGCGGCGACGTGCTCGATGCGCAGCGTGCCGGCCTCGGAGATCACGGCGGACTTCTCGGTGGAGCGGAAGTCGTCGGCGCCCATGGTGGCGACGTTCGTCTTCGACTCGGGGACCCAGGCGCCCATGCGGTGCGGGTGCGCCTTGGCGTAGTTCTTGACCGAGGCGGGGGCGCGGCGGTCGGAGTTGCCCTCGCGCAGGACCGGGTTGACGGCGCTGCCCTTGATCTTGTCGTAACGGGCGCGGTTCTCGCGCTCCTCGTCGCTCTTCGGGTCGTCCGGGTAGTCCGGGAGCGCGTATCCCTGGCCCTGGAGCTCGGCGACCGCGGCCTTCAGCTGCGGGATCGAGGCCGAGACGTTGGGCAGCTTGATGATGTTGGCCTCGGGCGTCTTCGCCAGTTCGCCGAGCTCGGCGAGGGCGTCCGCGATCCGCTGGCCCTCTTCCAGGTACTCGGGGAAGCTGGCGATGATCCGACCTGCCAGGGAGATGTCACGGGTCTCGACATTCACACCGGCCGTCGACGCGTATGCCTGGATCACAGGCAGGAACGAATACGTCGCGAGGGCCGGGGCCTCGTCAGTGTGCGTGTAGATGATGGTCGAGTCAGTCACCGGATGCTCCGCTCCACAGTCTGCGTCTCTCGTCTGCAACATTGCTCGACATCAAGATATCTCGTGATCGGGCCGGTCTGGACAGCCCCCGGCGCAAGGTCGGACGAGACGCACGTCACGCACGGTGTCCGGGCACCGCCGAAAGCACCGAAAATGCCGAAAGCGCCGCCACCGACTGTTTCCAGCCAGGGGCGGCGCTCGGGCGCTACCGGTTCACGGGCCTGCTCAGGCGTGGACGGCCTTCGGGCTCGGGCCGTACTCGTTCGGACCCGGGGTGCCCTCGGTGGCCATCAGGACGATCGCCCAGATCCAGCCGACGAGGGGGATGAAGCCGACGAGGATCCACCAGCCGGACTTGCCCTGGTCGTGGAGGCGACGCACGCCCACCCCGAGCGTGGGGAGGAAGAGGCCGAGCACGAGGAGGCTGTAGAGCAGCGGGTAGGTGCCGGCCGCGAAGTCGATGATCATGGCGACGATCACCAGCGCCACGTAGAAAAGGACGTACATCCAGTATTCCTGGCGACGGGCGCGGCCGCTGAAGTCTGCGTATCGCTTGACGACGTCGGTGAAGTAGTGCACAGGTCCCCCCAGAGGACAGTTCGTCGGCCCGCCCTGATGGACCAAGCCGGGGCAGAACTTATGCCCCGCTTACGGCGCGGTCAAGCCAGTTGGCAAGGCATCAGAAGGGTTACATTTCGATGCTCCGCCTCCTAAACACATCGGTACCGGACGCAACTTGGGACCCACAGGTCCATTCCGGTGACCGACCGTGACGGAATGGGCCCACGGAATCCGTACCGTGACATCGCCGCACGCCTGTACCCCGTACCGCAGGGGCAGTTGCGCCCCGCCCGGTCACGGCCGGCGGGCCACCCACAGCGTGCGCTCGGCGCGGACACCGAGGTCGGTCCGGCGCTCGAGGCGCTCGGGGCCGTCCCCGTCGAGGAGGGTGGCGAGGGTGGCCAGGTCCTCGGGGTCCAGCGCGTCCGCGAGGTGGTCGCGTACGCGACCCAGGGAGGCCCGCGCGTAGCGGCCGGTGGCGGCGGGCAGCGGGTCCGTCAGCTCGACGGCGATCGTCCGCTCGGCCTCGACGGTGAAACCGGCCGCCGCCAGCAGGGCTCCCCAGTCGGAACCGAGGTGCGGTACGCCGGCGGCCCGGGCGGCGTCGATGGCGGCGTGGGTGCGCGCTTCGAGGCCGGGGCGGCCGATGCCGATGTCGTCGGGGAGGAAGCGCGGGAAGGTCTCGAACTCGGCCACCGCGAAGAGGCCTCCGGGGCGCAGCGCGGCGAAGACCTCGGCGAGGGCGCGGCCGGGGTCCGCCATGTGGTGCAGGGAGGCGGACGCCCACACCAGGTCGGCGGGGCCGACGGCCGGCCAGGGCTCGTCCAGGTCGGCGCGTACGGTGCGGACGCGGTCGGCGAGGCCGAGGGCGCGGGCCTTGGCCCCGATGCGGTCGAGCATGCCGTCGGAGACGTCCAGGGCCGTCACCCCGGCCCGCTCGAAGCGTCGCAGGAGGGCGAAGGTGCCGGTTCCGGTGCCGCTGCCCACGTCGAGGACGCGGCGGACGGGCGGCTCCTGGCCCGCGAGGCCGGCGATCACTCCGGTGGCTTCGGTGAGATAGCCCTCCAGGACCTCGCCGTCGAGGTCCAGCAGCTCGGCGAGGGCCGAATCGTCGGCCGGGCCGTGCTGGGGGTGGGCGTGATCGTGGCCGCCGTGGCCGCCGTGACCGCCGTGGCCGCCGTGGCCGCCGGCGTGATCGTGGCCGCCGTGGGCGTGCCCGCCGTGGGCCTGGCCGCCGTGGCGCTGATCCGTGTCCTTGTCGATGTCCATGGACCAAGCCTACGAGCGCCTTGCAGTCCTGGCATACCATCTTGCGTATGACGCAAGACAGCGATCTCGACGCCCTCGTCCGCACCCGGATCCGGGGCCTGCGCCTGGCCAAGGGCTGGTCGCTCGACGACCTGGCCGCCCGCTGCTACCTCAGCCCGTCCACGCTCAGCCGCATCGAGACGGGCCACCGGCGGATCAGCCTCGACCAGCTGAGCCCCATCGCCCGGGCGCTGGGAGCCACGCTCGACCAACTGGTGGAGTCCGCCACCGACGACGACGTCGTCATCCGGCCGCACCACGACGAGGCGCGGGGCATGACCAGCTGGCTGCTGAGCCGCGACGGCGGGCCTCAGGGCACCACCGTGGCGAAGATCCGGCTCACCAAGCCGGCGCCCGCCCGGGACACCGCGACCCTGGGGGTCCATCCCGGCAAGGACTGGTTCACCGTCCTGTCGGGCACGGTCGAACTCCTGCTGGGCGAGCGCAACATCCTGGTGAAGGCGGGCGAGGCCGCGGAGTTCTCCACGATGGTCCCGCACGCCTTCGGCGCGTACGACGGGCCCGCCGAGATCCTGTGCATCCTCGACCACGACGGGCAGCGCACCCACCTGCGCCCGTCGGCCACGAGCTGACCCCGGCCGGTACTCCCTCCTACTCCCCGCGCGCGGCCGCCGCGGCCACCGCGGCGATGCGCGGGGCGAGGGCCGCAGTCGGCGGCTCGGCCATGAGGAACACCCAGGCGAAGACGGTCCCGAGCACCGTGGCGTGAACCAGCGCGGGGTCCGCCCGTGCGGCCAGTTCGCCCCGCACGAAGGCCCGTTCGAGCAGGTTCGCCACCTGCGCACGCTCTCCGGCGATGAAGGTCTCCTGGAAGCGCGCCGCGATGTCGGGCTGCTGCTTCAGGTCCGCGAGCAGGCCGGGGGTCGCGGCGGCGACCACCGGGTCGGAGAAGATCCCCAGGATCAGGTGCGCGAGCGCGGTGAGGTCCCCGAGCAGCGATCCGGTGTCCGGCAGCGGCTGCGGTTCCCGCCCGTGCACGAGCGCGGAGAAGACCAGTTCGCCGCGCGAGGCGTGCCGGCGGTAGATGGCCGCCTTGCCCACGCGCGCTCTCGCGGCCACGGCGTCCATGGTCAGGGCCGCGTATCCGACTTCCGGCACCAACTCCCGTACCGCGTCACGGATCGCGTCGTCCACGCGGCTGTCCCGCGGTCGGCCGGGGGCTTGTTTCGAAGGCTCCACGGCGGCATCATACGGAACCATGAGTATCGGAACTAGCAGTACCGTAATTACTCCGGCCGTCGGCGTGACGGCCGCCGGCGCGGCCCGCGCGCGCACCCTGACCATCTGGGCGGGGCGAAGCACCGTGTTCATCGGCTTCGCCCACATGGCCTTCTTCACCGTCAAGACCGGGTCGAGCTGGGGGGATTGGCTCTCCGGCACGCTGCACGGCCGGGCCGCCATCGAGGATCCCGCCCACCTCGACTCGCTCCGCCTGTTCTGGGCCATGCCCGGCAGCTTCGCGGTCCCGCTGATCCTGCTCGGCCTGCTGGTCGTCCGGATGGCCCGCGCCGACCAGGAGATCCCGCGCTACCTGGGCTGGACCCTGGCGGCGTGGGTCCTCCTCTGCGGCTGGATCCTCGAACCCTCCGGCTTCCCCCTCGGCCTCGCCCCGGTCGCGCTGCTCCTCCTCGCACACCGCGCGCGCCACGCAAAGGCTCGGGCCGTCTCTTTCGGATCCTGATCCGAAAGGGACGGCCCGGCGGACGCCGCGGACAACGGCCCGGGGTGGGGAGGAGGTTCGCCCCGGGCCGTCGTCACGTACTCGTGGGACGGGTCAGCCGATGTGGAACGGGTCCCCGTAAACCTTCCAGTCCAGCGGGGTGTTGAGGTTGAGGTTGCCCTTCTTGAGCCACACGCGCTGCGCGGTGTCCACGCGGCTGGTGTCGCTGTGCGCCTCCTCCTGCTTCATCGCCCAGACGCGCGCGTCGAGGAAGGCGTTGAGCCAGGTGGTCTCGTTGCCGCCCTGGGCCGGGGGCTTGGCCTTGGAGAGGGCGCGCTTGCGGATGTTGCGGAAGCTCGTGGAGTCCGTGCCGTTGCCGTGCATGACGATGGCGTCGTAGTACATGAACTGGCCGAGCACGCCCACCCCGTCGGACTTGCCCTGGTTCACGGCCGGGTTGAAGTAGACGCGGTCGCGCTCGTGGTCCTGGGCCTTCTTGAACTCGGAGTCGGAGGCCGCCTTGACCCA
Source organism: Streptomyces sp. NPDC054956 (assembly GCF_053609185.1). Taxonomy (NCBI): domain Bacteria; kingdom Bacillati; phylum Actinomycetota; class Actinomycetes; order Kitasatosporales; family Streptomycetaceae; genus Streptomyces; species Streptomyces sp. NPDC054956. The sequence goes on from NZ_JBSGXB010000200.1 coordinate 6,474, forward strand.
GTCCTTGGTGAAGTTGGGGTCGAGGCCCGAGTGCGAGTCGCTGCCGTCGACCTTCCGCAGTGCCGGGAGGTACTTGGCGAGCACGTTGCCCGGCTTGACGCTCGTGTAGTACTCGACGAGCTCGAGCATGTCGTGGGTGCCGGAACAGAAGCCGATGATGCCGGCCGTGTAGCCGCGGCCGTCGTCTATGTCCTCGATGTACTTGTACTGCGCCTTCCAGTTCAGCGAGGAGTTCTCGGCGCTGGAGACGATCTGCATGGCGATGTCCTTCTTCACCGGATCGTCGAGTCCGACGGCGGCGGCCGCCGACACCTGCGCGGTGGGGGTCGCGTCGGGGGACGCGGTCGCGTGGGCGGTGACGGGTACGGCGAGAAGGGTGGTTCCGAGCAGGGCACTGATGGCCAGTCGCTTGCGGTGGGGGGTGAACACAGGTCCTCCATAAGGGAGTTGATGCTCGGGCGACTTCGTTAGGAAACTTTACTACCAGAGGTTGCGCCACCTCAATACCCGGGAACCGGCCGTTCTGCACGGGGCCCCGCGGAACCCGGGCCTGGAGCTTTGACCAGCGCGGACGCCCGCCGGACGGGTCCGTGGCGCGGGGAGGCTCCCGCGCACCCACCAGCGGTGTTCGGCGCGCGCGCCCCTGGCAAATGAGAGCCTGATCGGGGCATCCTTACGCATGTGCGGTCCATTCCGGCCGTTCGAGCTCACATGCGAGAGCCTGTGCGTCAGCACGCGCAAGGAAGGGAGGCGCCGATGGCCGTCCTCGTGATCGGAGACGCGCCCACCGAGGCCATCGAGGCGGCCGGTCTGCGGATCCGCCCGTGCCGGACCGACGCCGACGATCCGCTCCCGGCCGGCCTCACCGGCATCGACGCCCTGATCCTCGCCCCCACGGCGACCCCCGCCGCACTGCCCCTCGTCGGTCCGGCGCTCGCCGCCGAAGTGCCCGTACTCGCGCTCGGCGACGGAGCCCGGCTCCTCGCGGAGGCGGCGGGTACGGGGGCCGGCGACTGCGGGGCCACGGACCCGCTGCTCGGGGGCTCCGCCGCACCGCACGGGTTCCGCGTGGGCGCCAGCGCGTGGGGGCTGCCCGACGCGGGCGAGGCCGACCGCGAGGTGCTGCGCCGCTTCGCCGAGCTGGTCGCGGGGCGGGCCGGGACCACCGCCACCCGGGCCTTCTTCACGCCCCGGGCCGCCGCCTGGGAGGAGCGGTTCGCCTACCAGACCCCCGCGTACGAGGCCGCGGTCGCCCGGATGCGGCTACGGCCCGGGCAGCGCGCGCTCGACCTGGGCTGCGGCAGCGGCCGCGCGCTGCCCGCGCTGCGGGCCCTGGTCGGAGCCGCCGGCATCGTGATCGGGGTCGACCTCACGCACGCGATGCTCACGGCCGCCTCCCGGGAGGGCCGCGGCGGTCCGGCGCGGCTGCTGCTGGCCGACTGCGGACGGCTCCCGTTCGCCACCGGCTCCGTCCACGGCACCTTCGCCGCCGGTCTCCTGGACCATCTGCCGCGTCCGGACACCGCGCTGCGCGAATGGGCCCGTATCACCGCCCCCGGTGGGGAGTTGCTCCTCTTCCACCCCTCCGGCCGCGCGGAACGCGCCGCCCGCCACGGCCGCGCCGTCAGCCCCGACGACCCCCTGGCCGAGCCGAACCTCCGCCCGGCCCTCGAAGCGGCGGGCTGGCACCTGGCCACGTACGAGGACGCCGACACGCATTTCCTGGCCCGGGCGGAGCGGTAGGTCCGGGCCCGGTCAGCGGCTCGGGGCCCGGCCGGGGTCAGCCGGTGGTGCGGCCCGCCTCCAGGCGGGCCTCGAGGCCTCGCTTCGCCTCCGGCCATTCCGGGCGCGTGATGCTGTAGACCGCCGTGTCCCGGATCCAGCCGTCCCGCATGACCATGTGGTGGCGCAGTACGCCCTCGTGCGTCGCGCCGAGCCGGGTGATCGCCGCCCGCGACTTCGCGTTCCGTACGTCCGTCAGCAGCTCGACCCGGTTCATCCCCATCACTTCGAAGGCGTGCGTCAGCATCAGCAGCTTCGCCTCCACGTTCGCGCCGGTGCGCTGACGGGACTCCGCGAGGAAGGTCCAGCCGATCTCCAGCCGCCGGTTCGCGGTGTTGATCACCATCAGCCGGGTCGAGCCGATGACCTGCCCCGTCTCCGCGTCCACCGTCGCGTACGGGATCTGCGTGCCCTCCGCGCGTGCCGCGACGGCGTCCTCGATGAAGCCCCGTACGTCGTCCGGGTGCGGGACGATCGTCACCGCGAGCTCCCACAGGCTGCCGTCGCGGACCGCATCGCACAGCCCGTCGTGGTGGCGGAGCTCCAACGGCTCCAGCCGAATCCGCTTGCCGACCAGCTCGGCCGTCGCCGCCGCCGTCACCGCCGCCGTCCCCGTCTTCGCCTGCTCCATGCTTGACCTGCCCATCCCCGTGGTTCCCGTAGCGCCGCGCCGACAGGCGGACCCTACCCGGCGTCCATGATCAACCCCACCAGGATTTCCATCGCCGCCGCCATGTCCACGTCCCCGTCGTACAGCCACTGGACCTGCAGACCGTCGAGCGCGGCGATCGCCAGGGCGGCCACCGCGTCCGCGTCGAGACCGGGCCGCACCCGCCCCTGCGACTGGAGCCTGCGCAGGTTCTCCGCGATGAGCTCGCGGGTGGCGGCGTACCGTCCGGCGAAGTGCGCCCGCAGCGGGTGCCCCGGGTCGGTCGCGGACGTCGACAGGCTCGCGTAGAGGCGTACGAGTCCAGGCTCGCGCACGTTGTCCCTGGCGATCTCGGCGAGCGCGCCCAGCGCGTGGCCGCGGTGGCGGGCGACCGCGGACGCGACGGAGTTCTCGTCGCGCTGCGCGAGGACGGCGAGCAACAGCCCCTCGCGGGAACCGAAGTAGTGCAGCACGCCCGCCTCGGAGAGACCGACCCGGTCGGCCACCTCCTTCAACGAAGTTCCCCTGTCGCCCTGTTCGGCGAAGACCGCGAGCGCGGCGCGCAGGATCTCGGCTCGGCGGGCGATGCCTTTGGCGTAGGGGCCACGGGTCCTGCGGTGCGCGTCGTCCATCCCGCGAAACCCTAGTGATGTAAGGCTTTTGCGTCTACGCTCGCGCGGCCGGTGGACCCGGTGAACCTTGCCGGTCACAGCACTGGAGGGCGAATGGCGTCACGGACGGCGCGGCGAGAACGGCGGGACGCGCTGCCCGCGGGTACGCGGGTGGGGTCGCTGCGCGAAGGACTGCGCGGCGGCGGTGGCCGGTCCGTCTTCTACGTGCTCCTCGCGCTGGTGGCCTTCGACGAGCTGGAGTCCGCCACCCTCGCCGTCCTGGCCCCCGACATCCGCGACACCTTCGGGGTCGACGACGGGGTGATGGTGTTCGTCGGCTCCGCCGCGGGGGCGTTCATCGTGCTCGGCATGGTCCCCCTCGGCTGGCTGGCCGACCGGATGCGGCGCGGCCGGCTGCTGGGATGGGCCGGGCTCGGATTCGCCGCGATGGTGGCCGCCTCCGGGGCCGCCGGCAACGTCTTCCTCTTCTTCCTCGCCCGCTTCGGCGCCGGCGTGGCCCGCTCCAGCACCATCCCGGCCGGCTCCACCCTCATCGCGGACACCTATCCCATCGCCGTGCGCGGCCGCCTCGCCGCCGCCCAGGGCATGGGCACCCGGGCGGCCGCCGTGCTCAGTCCACTGGCGGCGGGCTCGATCGCGGCGTGGGCGGGCGGGGACGCGGGCTGGCGCTGGGCCTTCCTCGCCCTGTCCGTGCCGGCCGGGATCGCCGCCTGCGCCGCCTTCCGGTTACCCGAACCGCCGCGCGGGCAGCACGAGATGACCGCGGTACTGGGCGAGGTCGTCACCGGACACCGGCCCGGGCCGGTGTCCACCGAGGCCGCCTTCGCCCGGCTGCTGTCCATCCGGACCCTGCGGACCTCGGTGCTCGCCTTCGCGGCGATGGGCTTCGGGATGTTCACCGGTCCCCTGCTGATGAACCTCTTCGCCGCCGACCACTACGGCGCCGACGCGCTGGAGCGCGGCTCGTACGCCACCCTCGGCGCCGTCGCCTCTCTCGTCGCGCTGCCGCTCGTCGGCCGCCGCTACGACCGCCTCTACCAGGCCGATCCGGCCCGCGCGCTGCGCCTGGTGGGCGCCTTGCTGGTGCCGGCCGCGCTGCTGCTGCCGGTGCAGTACGCGATGCCGAGCCTGCTCTGGTTCACGGTGGCGGGGATTCCGGGCGCGGTGCTGGTCACCGTCTCGTTCACGATGGTCACGCCCGTCCTGCAGTCGGTGGCCCCGTACCGGCTGCGCGGGCTGGGCGCGGCGCTCGGCGGGATCTACGTGTTCTTCGTCGGAGCGACCGGCGGGGCGCTGCTCGCGGCGCTGCTGCAGAGCGCGTTCGGGCCCCGGGTCGCGGTGCTGGCGGTGGGGGTGCCCGCGACGCTGGTCGGCGGTCTGCTGCTGATGCGCGGATCGGCGTACATCCGGGAGGACTTGGAGCGGGTGGGCGCGGAGCTCCGCGAGGAGCGGGCGGAGCGGGACCGGCAGACGGCGGAGCCGGGCTCGGTACCGCTGCTGCAGGTGAGCGGGGTGGAGTTCGGGTACGGGCCGGTTCGGGTGCTGTTCGGCGTGGAGCTGGAGGTGCGGCGCGGCGAGGTGCTGGCGCTCCTGGGGACGAACGGGAGCGGCAAGTCCTCGCTGCTGCGGGTGGTTTCGGGTCTCGGGACTCCGTCGGGCGGGGTGGTGCGGCTGGCGGGTACGACGATCACGTACGCCTCGCCGGAGCAGCGCTCCCGGCTCGGAGTGGTGCTCATGCCCGGCGGCAAAGGGGTGTTCGGTGGGCTGACGGTGCGGCAGAACATGCGGGCGGGCGCCCATCTGTACCGCTCCGACCCGGCCGACCGGGACCGGCGGATCGAGCGGGCCCTCGGCCACGTACCCGCGATCGCTCGCAGAGGGGACGCCACTGCGGGTTCGCTCTCGGGTGGCCTGCAGCAGCAGCTCGCCCTGGCCATGGCCCTGGTGCACGACATCGAGGTACTGCTGCTGGACGAGCTGACGCTCGGGCTGTCGCCCGCCGCCGCGCAGGAGGTCCTGGAGGTGGTGCGGGGTCTCAAGGCCGACGGGGTCACGATGGTGATCGTCGAGCAGTCGGTGGACCGGGCGCTCCGGGTCGCGGACCGGGCCGTGTTCCTGGAGAAGGGCCGGGTCCGCTTCACCGGACCGGCCGAGTCGCTGCGCGGCCGGGAGGACCTGCTCCGCTCGGTCTTCCTGGGCGGTGGCGAGCCGGCTGGCACGGACCCGGAGCAGGTGCCGGCCGGCGCGGACCCGCAGCCGGTGCCGGCCGGCGCGGACCCGGAGCCGGCCGCCGGCGGTCCCGTGGCGGGCTCCGGCCCCGGCTCGCCCGCGGGCCCGGACCGCCCGGCCGACGGGGGGCACCGATGAGCTTCGCCACGCCGCAGTTGCTGTTCGACGGGCTCGTCGGCGGACTGGTCACCGGGCTGCTGGCCGTCTCCGTCGTGCTCGTCCACCGCTCCACCCGGGTCGTCAACTTCGCGGCCGCCGCGATGGGGTTGGTCGGCTCCGCCCTCCTCGCGCTGCTGACCGTCCGCTACCACGTCCCCTACGCCCTCGCGCTCCCCGTGGCCCTGCTCGCCGGCACGGCGTTCGGTGCCGCCGTCGAACTCTCCGTCGTCCGACGCCTGTTCACCGCGCCGCGGGTCATCGTGCTGGTGGCCACCATCGGTGTGGCCCAGCTCGCGCTGGTGATCGCCGCCTCCTATCCCTCGCTCGACGGGGGCGCTGCGGGGGCCGCGCCGCGCTATCCGCTCCCCTTCGCCGGGTCGTGGAGTCCGCTGCCCGGACTCACGGTCGGCGCCGCTCAGTTGGCCGTCGTCCTCACCGTCCCGCCCGTCGCGCTCGGACTCGGCGCCCTGCTCACCCGTACCTCCTTCGGGCTGACCGTGCGCGCCGCCGCCGACCGGCCCGAGCTGGCCCGGCTGCACGGGATCAGCCCGAAGCTCGCCTCCACGCTGGTCTGGGCGGCGGCCGGATTCCTCGCCGCGCTCGCCATGGTCCTGGTCGCCGGGCAGCAGGGTTCCGCCGTGGAGCTCGCCCGGCTCGGCCCGCAGACCCTGCTGCGCGCCCTGGCCGCCGCCGCCCTCGCCCGGCTGATGTCGATCCCGGTCGCGCTGGGCGCCGGGGTGGCCATCGGAGTCGGCGAGGCCCTGGTCCGCTTCCACACCCTCGGCCAACCCGGCCTGGCCGACCTGCTGTTGCTCGCGATCGTGCTGGCCGCCTCGCTGCGCGGCTCCGGCCGGGGCGCGCGGACCGCCGACCGCGAGACCGGGGCCGTCTGGACGCACTCCTACACCCCGCGGGTACGGCCGGTACCACCCGCGCTGCGCCGCCTCCGGTGGGTGCGCCACCTCGGGAAGGCGGGGCCGCTGCTGCTCTGCGCGGCCGGGATCGCCCTTCCGCTGGCCGTCACCCAGCCCTCGCGCATCATGCTCTGGACCACGGCGCTCGCCCTGGCCGTCTGCGCCGCCTCGCTGACCGTGACCACCGGCTGGGCCGGGCAGCTCTCGCTGGGCCAGATGGCCTTCGCCGGCATCGGGGCGCTGACCGCCGCCACCCTGCACCGGGGCGTCCGCCTCGACCTCGGGCCGCTGGGAGTGCACGCGCTGCGCGGCACCGTGCTCCCCGTCGCCATCCTCCTCGCGGCGGCGGCGACGGCGGCCCTCTCCGTCCTGCTGGCACTGGCGGCCGGCTCGGGCACGGCCCGCTCGCGGGGCCTCGGAGCCGCCGCCGCGACCTTCGCCTTCGCGGTCGCGGCCGAGCAGTACCTGTACCGACAGCCCTTCCTGAGCGGCGGGTTCGGCCAGTCGGTGCCGCTGCCCCGGACCACCTTCCTGGGCCTGGACGTCACCGCGCCCCGCACCTACTACTACGTGGTCCTGACCGTCCTGGTGCTCGTGCTCGGGCTCCTCGCCCGGCTGCGCCGCACCGCCGCCGGACGGGCCGTGATCGCGGTGCGCGACAACCCGGACGCGGCCGCCGCCTGGGCCGTTCCACCCTTGCGGACCACCTTGCGGGCCTTCGCCCTGGCCGGTTTCACGGCGGGCGCGGGCGGGGCGCTGCTCGCCGGAGCGGTGCAGTCGATCCCCTGGTCGGACCGGTTCTTCCTGAGCGGGGACTCCCTCCTGCTGGTCTCGGTCGCGGTGATCGGCGGTCTCGGCTCCCCGACCGGCCCGGTGCTGGGGGCCGCCTGGCTGACCGGGGTGCCCGCGCTGTTCCCGGACAGCGAGGTGGCTCCGATGCTGACCAGCTCCTTGGGGCTGCTGGTGCTGCTGATGTACTTTCCGGGCGGCCTGGCCCAGCTGGGACACGGGGTACGGGACGCCCTCCTGAACTGGGCCGAGCGCCGGCATCCGGCGGAGCCGGGGCCGCCGCTCCGGACCACCGGGGCACTGGGCGACGTACGGGAACACGCGCGGGCGCCGCTCGACGCGTCGGCCCCCGCTCCGGCCGGAGCGCCCCTCCTGGCCGTGTCGGGGATCCGGGTCCGCTTCGGCGGGATCACCGCCGTCGACGGGGTCGCCC
>NZ_JBSGXB010000201.1:0-14055 GCF_053609185.1 Streptomyces sp. NPDC054956
TCCGGAGACCTTCTGGGCTACACAGTCGCCCTGCCGGGGGACCTCAACAAGGACGGGGAACCCATCTTCTACCCGGGCTCGAAGCTCGCCGCAGATCTGTCCCTGCCCCGAATCCACGAGCGCTGGTCCGGCCGCAGGCAGGATGAACCGATCGTCGAGCCGGTGGCCGCGTCGGGGCCGGCGCAGGCCCGGCGTCGGGCGAGCGCGGCGGTGTGGCAGGCGATCCTCGTCATGGACCGGACAGACGACGCGGCGACGGCCGCGTACATCGCCGCGGCCGGCGAGATCCTCGACGCCCTCGCGAAGACGAGTGCCGCCCACACCCGCCGTGAACTGCGTGATGCCGCCTTCGTGTTCGAGCGGGCATCCCGTTCTCACGTACGAGCCGAGCGTGGGCACGACCGGGCGCTGCGGCAGGCCGCTCGCGATCTCGTCGACAGCGGTCCCGCCCTGGGGCGCGGGGAGGACGGGGCGACGACTGCGATGGTGATCGACGCCGTGTTCTTCCTTGTGACTGTGGCCGGGCACTGGCATGCGAAGAAGGCACACGCGCAGCAGGCCGCCGCCGCCCACCTGGCGGCAGAGCACCTGCGGACCGCCTACCGAGCCGCCGCCGCGCAGCCCATGGGCGTGCTGGCCGTACGGGGCCGATCGCTGGCTCTTCCGGTGCTGCGCCGCCAGGTCCTCCGGGTCCGGGAAGCGCTGCCGACGGAGCTGGCGGAGCGGGTCCTGGCGGAAGCCGGGTGGGCGGCGCTGGCGGCGACCCTGGCCGATGCCGAGGCAGCCGGGTACGACGCCACCGCCCTGCTGGCCGACGCCGCCGCCCGACGGGAGCTGGGGAGCGCCGAGTCGGTGTCCGACGTGCTGGTGTGGCGGCTGCGCCGCGCTGCGGACCTGCCGGCCGACGCCCAGGCGATGCCCTTGCCCGACGGCGCCACCGCCTCGTCGGGCCCCACCGGACCGAAGGCCGAGAGCCCGGCGTCGAAGGGCACGCAGCGCCGCCGGAGGTGACCAGGCTTTCAGGAGTTTGTGAGTTGCCGCAGGTGGGGCCCATGGGGCACGCTTCTTGACCCACCGCCGTGTGCGGGGAGCCGACTGGGAGGGGAGCCCGAGTGTTCGGTCGCAGGAAGGCCAAGCAGGATCCTACGGAGCTGGGGCCGGCGGGTGTCCCGTGGCTGGCGCACCCGGAGCCGCAGTGGCCCGACCCGGTGCAGCAGACGCCCGCCCCCGCTCCGGCCGCCCCGGTGGTGGACGACTTCCTGCCGCCGGACTTCCGCATGGACACCGATGACGACCTGGCGGGCCGGCTCATGCCATGGCCGCGCCCCCTGGTCATCGAAGGCGATGTCCGTGCCTGCCCACAGTGCGAGGCGTACCGGGACTGGGTCGTCCTGTGCACTGAGGGGCGGATCTGGCTGCGCTGCCGCGACGGCCACGAGACCCTGGAGCCGCGGCTGGACGTGGCCTGGTACAACCGCAACAGCGGACCGAGCAACGGCAAGTTCGGCACGCTCGAGGAGGGCCTGCGCTCCATCGGCCACTGAACGGGTACCGCGCCCCTGGACCCCTGTGTTCCTTCCCTGCCGCTCCGAGGAGGCGGCCACGGTCAGCACACCCGCATCCGACCCAGGGAACCCGCATGCGCCTGCGCCATTCCACCGTCCTCACCAGCACCTTCCTCGCCCTCTGGGCGCTGACCAGCTGTTCCGCCCCGCCCTCCGACACGGCGTCTGCAGCGCCTCGGGCGGAGACCTCCATGCCCACCACCGGCAACCACGAAGTGCTGCCGTCGGATCGGCTGGCGGACCGGCTGCTCACCGCCGACGATCTCGGCCCCGGCTACGCTGCCCGCCCCGCCACATCCACGGCTTCGCCCGAGGCGTCCGTCGAGGGCTGCCCGCAGCTGGAGCAGCTGGGCAGCTCCGCGGACAACCCGTACGCGATGTTCCCGAACCAGGGGAAGCGGGTCCTCACCGGCCCCGGCGGCACCCAGCTGACCGAGGAGCTGTACTCCGCGCCGCCCAAGGACCTTTCCGCGGGGGTCGGGCGGATCATGACCGCGATGGGTGCTTGCCCGTCGTACCAACTGGTCACCGCCACCACCGTGGCGGAGGTCCGCACCCAGACGGTGCCGGTGCCCCGTCTCGGTGACGAGCAGTGGGGGCAGGTCCTCACCGTCATCGCCGGCGGGCAGCGCACCGTCGTCCAGCAGACCGTGATTCGCGACGGAGCCGTGCTGCTGGTCATCTCCGGCAGCCCAGCGGAAGTCGCCGTCCACGGGCAGACCGCCCTGGCCAAGGCAACAGCCCGCTGAACCCCCTTGTCCCCACCCTTCTATATGGAGGTTCCGTGACCGAGTTCATGTCCACCGAGGCCCTCACCCGTCTCACCGCCGCCAGCGATCCGCTGGTGCGGCTGATGCTGGCTCTCGCTTCCCTCGGAGCAGACCGGACGCAGATCCTTGGCGCCAGGTCCACCGGACGCCGCGATGAAATCGCGCTTCCGGAAAGCGAGCGAGCCACGGCGGCATTCGCCGAGCTGCAGTCCCTGCCCGGCGCAGCCAACGCCCAGGCGGTACGCCGCTCCGGCATCCGTGCCCGTGCTGCCCATCTCACGGAAAACCTGGCCGCAGACGGGGGCCTCCCGGCTGTGCGCTGGCACAAGCCCGGCGACCAGCCGCCCGGAGGTACCACGGGCCACGGCCGCTGACCAGTGGCCAAAGGCGACCGCCTTCGCATGGCGCCCCGCCCGACTCGCGCACAAGCGCTGAGGCCGGGCGGGGTGACGGTCGTCGGCGGGCATCGCGACCGTCTCCTGGAGCCGCACATCGATCGATGACCGTATTGCGACGCAAAAGGCCGACGGCCGGACCCAAAGGGGTCCGGCCGTCGGGGTATCAGACAGTCGGTTGCACAGTGAGCTGGCCCTCGCTGCTCTCCGGCAGGGTGTGGCGCAGCACCGGTGCGGGTGAGGCCAGGGAGGCGGCGAAGGCCGCAACGAGATCGTGTGGCGTGCTGGCGGAGAACATGGCGGCCCACAGGAGCCCGCCGCCCATCCTCGGTTCGCACCATGCCTGCCATCCCGCCGCTTCCACCTCGGGATCGAGGACGAGGGGGTCGCCGTCTTGAATGCCCTCGTTCGGCAAAGCGGTCAAGGCCATGGTGGCGGCCAGCCGCGGGTCGGACATGGCGGTGGGGGTATCGATGTCGCCGATCCAGCCACTGCTGGCGAGCGCGTCGAGAACCGCCTGCGGTCCGGCGTAGCCGTGGGCGGGATCCGGGCGGTCCTCCAGGGCGAGCAGGAAGTCGGTGACGACCTCGGCCGGGGTGCCGGCGGAGAAGTACGCACTCCACTGGGGAAGGCTGGCGGGGGTGGCGCGGGCAGAGACGGTCCATGCCACCGGCTGATCACCCAGGAGGATGGGCTCGTCGGCCAGCACCCACTGCGCCCAGCTCAGTGCGTCCGGAGCGATGTACAGGACGGTGCTGCGAAGAACCTGCCGGGCATCGTCCGATTCGTCGGGCTCACGTCTGCCTCGCACGAGGGTGAGGCTGGTCCAGCCCGCCGCGGTGAGGTGGGAGCCGACCTGGTCGGCAAGGAGGCCATCGTCGCCGGCGAGATGGCGCGGGGTGACCCAGTACGCGGGAAGGGAAGGGAAATCAGGGGACGGGGGCAGAAGTGCTCCTTGTCGTCAGGGGGTGTCGCGGCTCGTATCGTCGTCGGAGACGGCACGGAGCCGCCGTCCACGAGAAGGAGGCTCGACCGGAGGCATCCAGGTAAGGGCCTCGGCGACCGGCCTGGGGAGGTACCCGTATTGCACCGCCTCCGCGTCCTCGGCGAGATAGACGATCGGTCGCCCGTCCTGGTCCGTGCCCACTGTCACGGTGCCCATCTTGTGAGCCATGGGAAAGAAGGGGTTGATCGCGAGCCGAACGCGGGCGGCCGGGTCCGCCGCAGACAGGTGTTCCATCAGGTCGGCAACGGTCATCTCGGCACCAGGCTCGGGCTGGGGGGCCACGGTTCTCCTCACGGGTGGAAAGCGTTGTGGTGGGGGCGGATGTGCGCCGCGCGGCCTGCGGGAACGGACCACGGAAGGACGCGCGAGCAACTGGAGGACGGGAGGCGAGCGTCCCGGCCTCCAGGCGGAGTGGGCACTACTGCCGTCGAGCGGTGGCAAGCACCTCGGAAACGGTAACGGCGACTAGCCGTGCCGGGGTCTGCGGATCGAAGACGACACGGTAGCCGGGAACCTTCGCAGTACCGGTGACGGCCAGAACCCAGCCCTCGTCCTCGGATCCGGGCCGGCCTTCGGGAAACCAGCCGAGATAGAGCCTGCCGTCGGCCGAAGAGATATGGGTGTCGGCCCGGTCGTCGACGATGAGGGTGAAGTCGCCGTTCGCCTCAGGGAAGCAGTCGATGACCTCGGTCGGCTGGCCAGGCCCCAACAGCCAACTGTGCAACCGCAACTTCTCGATCGTGGTACGGAACCCGGCGTTCGATAGCTCCACGGTCACAAGCATCACCTCTCTGACCTGGTACAACCCCGAGTTGGGGGAAGGTCGTCTAGGTTGACATGCACTGCAACGTTGCACCAGTCATTGTGGGTTCTTTCCTGTCTGCCACCGGCGAACTCGACCCGGGTCGGCGCAGTCGTCCGGTCTCGGGCACGGCACACCTCGGCCGTCGCGCCTTGAGTGATGCCCCGGCCCAGTCGAAGGAGCGAGGGCCGCTGACAAGCCGCCGACAGGGCCGCGACGCAGAAGGTGTCCATCGGCACTCGCCGGCCGGGGGTTCGGTTCTGGCCATTTCGTCAGGAGCACCGCCACGGTGGGTGACGGTCGCTACCCTCCCCGGGAGGGAGCGCAGACCAAGATGCAGCAGCAGGAGGATCCATGCGCCGCTTTACACCTGCCTTCCGGGGCGAGCCGTGGACTGAGGGAATGGGTGTCCTCCACGTTTACGTCCTGCCGCGCCCCGGCGTCGATGATGACCTGCTGGCCCTGGCGCACGTGTAGGTTCGCATTTCGCGTGTCCCTTTCTCGTTGACGACGGCCTTTGTCCGACCGAAGGGACAACGCGGTGAGATGAACTCCTATGACTCACCGACTTCGGCAAGAAGGCACTCTCGCCGCCGCTCTGCCGTACGCGGGCCAGCTCGCTAAGGCGCCCAGCGCCTAATCGCACGCTATTCCCGGGCAACCTGTCACAACCGCCACCGTCCGAAGGCGTCAGCCGTTACGTTTCCGGCCTATGCAGTCCTTCATTTTCAAGCAGGGGCAGGAGTCCTGGGAGTCGGGGACCCTGCTCCACTGGTACATCGCCGTCGGCTGGGACGATCCACGCCACGACGCTCTTGCCCAGCGGCTCGCCCATCACGTCGTGCCGGGACGGGGAAGGATCGGTAGGCTTTGTCGAGTAATGCAAGAGTGCGGAGACATCGGTGGAAATGACAGATGAACGGCTCTGTGTGGTGTTCGTCCACGGATTCACCTCAAACGTCGCCGTTTGGGACCCCTTCGTTCAGCTGATCGCCCGAGATGATGATCTTAAGTTCGTCACCCCCCTGGCTTTCCCGTACGCGACTCCGTGGGTGTCGCTCAACCCGTTTCGCCGGATCCCGTCCATCGACACAGTCGCTGGTGGCCTAAAAGAGTTCTTGGACACCGAAACCGAGGGCTTCCAGCACTTGATGCTGGTGGGTCACAGTCAGGGCGGACTGGTCGTGCAGCGCTACCTGGCTAGCATGCTCAGTGCAGGACACGGACACGAACTGAGCCGCCGCATCCGCCGCGTCGTCTTGTTCGCCTGCCCAAATACCGGCTCAGGCATCGGCCTGAGCCTACGGCGTTGGCTCCTGCCCTTCCACCAGCAAGAACGGCAACTACGCCCCTTCAACGAGGAGGTTGCCAGGACCCAAAGCACGGTCATCAGCCAGGTCGTCCACGCCCGAGAGACCACCACTCACGCATGTCCGATCCCGTTCGCGGTCTACGGCGGCATGGAAGACAACATCGTCAGTCCTGCCTCGTCGATCGGCGCCTTCCACGACGCCGCCGCGTTCCTACCGGGTGACCACTTCACTATCGTGAAGCCCGACTCACATCGGCACAGCTCTTACACCGCCATGAAACGGCACCTCCTGCTCTCGCGCGGCGACAGCGGACCGCCCGTGGAGACACTGGACACCGTCAGCGCAGCGGCACTGGAAGTCCAAACCGCCGTGTCGCCCGGCAACGCCACCCACTCCCCGACGTCCCTGACGCCCTACCTGTCGCGCGACCACGACACAGCACTCCGCGACGCCCTCAAGCTGGCCCTGGACGGCGGCCAGTCGGTCCTGGCTGTGCTCACCGGCGACTCGTCCACCGGCAAAACCCGTGCCCTGTACGAAGCTCTCCACGACCTCGCCCCTACCCGCCCACTCCTACGGCCGGCCTCAGCCAATGATCTGCTCGCCCTCATCGAGAGTGGTCGGATCACGAGTGGGGGGGTGCTGTGGCTCAACGAGGCGCAACGGTTTCTGGACGGGTCCGCAGGTGAGCAGGCAGCCGCCAAGCTTCGGGATCTGCTGGAGAGACAGCCAGGTGTGGCGGCGGTGGGAACCCTGTGGACCGACCCGCACTGGAACGACCTCACCATCCAAGGGAGCCGGGGTGATCCGCACAGTCAGGCCCGAGCCCTGCTCACGGGCTCGCTCGCCCGGCGGATTGAGGTCGCCTCCGTATTGTCGGGCAACGACCTTGATCGCTGGCGGGACCTCGCCCAGCAGACGGGGGACCTTCGGCTGGAACAGGCGCGGAGGGCCGGGGAGGGCGACGGGCGGGTGGTGCAGCACCTCAGTGGCGGTCCGGAACTGCTGGAGGCCTACCGCCGTCCCCCTGGAGCTCGTTTCACCCATCCTGAGCACGCGCTGATCACCGCTGCGCTGGACGCCCGCCGCCTTGGCCACCATGCACCGATCCCTGCCGCTCTGCTCGCCGACGCCGCCGACGGTGCCCTCGCTCCCAGTCACCACAGCCCGGACCCTGACTGGGCGGACCATGCCCTGCACGCACTAAGCACCGGCGCTCGCCTTGACAGCAATCGCACCGACGTCCGCCATACCCTCACCTCCCTCACGGCTGTGCGCCCCTACGCAGGGGCCCCCGCTGGCTACGATCCCGCCGCCTTCCTCGACCAGCACACCCGCATCCGACGCGCCGACCAGCTCGGCGCCCCCTCCCTATGGGAGGCTCTGACCACCCATACGAGCGACCCCGACGACCTGAACCGCCTCGCGGACGCCGCTTGGGACCGCGGCCTGTATAAACAAGCCATCCAACTGCGACGCAAGGCCGTCCTCGCAGGTCACCCCACCGCGCACTCCGATCTGATCCGGCGCCCCATGGGGGGTATAGCCGACCCCCACCATCACGCCGCTCTGTGGGTCGCCACCCACGCTGACCTGACCAACCCGAATGTGTCTGCTGACCTGCTGGGGGAGCTGCGTGAAGTCGGTGCAGACCAGGCCCTGACAGCGCTGATGAACCGGGACCCGGTCGCCCAGGCCCGCCTCACTGACCCGTATGGCGTCGCCTCGCTGCTGGTGGCGCTGGACGAATCCAGTGCGGCCAAGGCCAAGGCGGCGTTGCTGGACCGGGATCCCGCCAGCCACGTTGACCTCACCGACCCGCTCGGCGTCGCCTTTCTGGTGCTCGTGCTGAAGACAGAGGGCGCAGACCAGGCCCTGACGGCGCTGCTGGACCGGGACCCCATCGCCCACGTTGATCCCCACAACCCGCGGGGCATCGCCTACCTGGCGCATTCGCTGTACCCGTTCGATCCGGCGCGGGCCTCGATGGCGCTGATGAGCCTGGAGGACACCGACCACACCGACGTCCACAAAAGAATCCACACCCACGACTCCGACCGCACCCATGACGCCATGCTGATGGAGGCGCTTGAGGGAGCTGACCCGGAGCAGACCGTAATGGCGCTAATGGACCGGCACCTCAACGCCCTCACCAACCCGGACAGCGTCGCCAGGCTGCTGCACAAGTTGAAGCATGCCCATGTCCGCTTCCCCCGTGCCACGGAACAAGCCGTAACGGCGCTGCTGGACCGGGCCGTCGCCCACACCGACCTCACCGATCCGGGCGGGGTCGCCCACCTGCTGATGGTGCTGCGGCATGCCGGTGCAGACCAGGCCGTGACGGCACTGCTCGGCCGAGACCCCGTCGCCCACGTCGACCTCACCAAGCTGACGGGCGTCGCAGCGCTCCTGCGGCAACTGCGGGAAACCGGTGAAAACCAAGCCGTGACGGCACTGCTGGACCGGGACCCCGTCGCCCACATTGACCGCAACGACCTGCATGGCATCGGCATTCTCCTGAGGGACCTGCGGGAAGCCGGCGTAGACCAGGCCGTGACGGCCCTGCTGGAACGGGTTCCCATCGCCCAAATTGACCCGCTCGTGGACGACTGGATACTCCTGTCGGAGCTGCGGAAAGCTGGTGCGAAGCAGGCTGCTGACACCCTGTCGCGCCGATTGGCGGACGCCGGTAAGTACCAGCACCATGGCGGCTACGGGAGGGAGACCGATGGCCGTCCCGCAACCCCGTGGACCTGGAGCAACATCCCGCTTCCGAGCTGACTCTGACCGAGGCTGGTGGTGCCAGCAGTAAGGGGACTCGCTCGAGGGAAGTTGATGGGCCAAGATCGCGGGACGGAATCCCGCGGCCCAAAAGCGAGATAACCGGCAGAAGCCCGGGCCGAACGGAATGGGGCACTCCGAATTGGGTGCGACATCGCCGTGTAGCGTCTCAGAATGAGTGACCAATTTTCATTCTAAGTGGCCACTGTCTGACCAATTGACCATGCATGTGAGACGGATATCTGTCCCGTCGCACTCCAGCTGTCAGATTCTCAATGCTCTGCAGACTGACCTTGCGGATTCTCATTCGCTGCGGAGGCGGACCAGACGTTGAGGCCGCCTCCCGGCAGGGACACGAACCGCCACCCTCCGGATCCTGTAAAAGGAACTGGACAGACCCCAGCCCGGGGCGGCACCCGTGCCGTGCTCGGCGACGACGCCTGCCAGTACGAATTTGGAATTCAGCACCTGACAACGGCCTACGCCGACGCGGACTCCGACGCGGCGCAACGTCTCCTCCGACGAGTACGGCCGAGCCGTGCTCCGCTACACATCAACGCGGTGCACCTCGTCGACGTCACCGCGGACCTTCAAGCCAAGACGATCACTTGAGAAGACGTGATGCAGGTCCCTCTCGGCACAGCTCGCTGACTCGGCTCCGACCGAGGCGGAGCCAACCGAGTGGTAGACCGGGCAGCGCAAAGGACAAGATCGTGAGACAGAAGTGCCGTGTCCCTCGAATGAGACGGCTGATGAAGCCCAGGTCACCATGACGGAACGGGACATTCCGAATGTGGGCCTACAGCACGCCTGCCGACCCGCGTTGCTGGAGCACCCCATCGATCCTGCCCGCCCGAGCCCGGGGATCCGGGCACTCTGCACATTACCGTGGAGATGGTCGCGGACGTCGCCTCTGCGGACATCGGCGTCGGCGAGCGCCAGGACCTGATTCGCGCCCTGCGCAAGGAACTGGCTGCAGTGGCCCCCTTCGACACCGAAGTGGGCCCGCCCATCGCCAACTCGGCCGGCGCCGTGTTCGACGTG
The DNA here is from genome assembly GCF_053609185.1 of Streptomyces sp. NPDC054956. Taxonomy (NCBI): domain Bacteria; kingdom Bacillati; phylum Actinomycetota; class Actinomycetes; order Kitasatosporales; family Streptomycetaceae; genus Streptomyces; species Streptomyces sp. NPDC054956. Next base: position 9,677 of record NZ_JBSGXB010000201.1, read on the forward strand.
TGGCCCGACGAGGAGGCAGTCTTCCTGCAGGGACGGGTCCGGTCCGCGATCCGCGCCACCCGGGGGGAGACGTCATTGCAGCACAGTGGCGGTCGGCCGCACATGTCGGTGGGCTACAGCTACGCCTCCGCCGAATCCGATGCCCTGAACAGCACCCTGCGCAACACCATCACCCCGCGCCGCGCCCCACTGCGGGTCGACGCCGTGCACCTGCTGGACGTCCGCTACGACACCGCGCCGGACACCGGCGGCTGGCGCATGACCTGGGAGTCTCTCGCCGAGATCCCCCTCACTGGTTGACCGCGGTACCCCGGTACGCGGCGGTGGTTGGGCGGTTCACCTCCACTCGGTGGGGTCCTGCGGGTCCCGTACTTCGTACTGGCCGGGCCGCTCCGCTGAGCTGATGCCGAGGCGGAATGTGTCCTGCCCCACCAGTGCGTCCAGGAGGAGGGGCGGGCGCGGGAGCAGGACGTTTCGCGGGTACTCGGCGGGGACGATCAGCCGCTCCAACCACCATCTGGCCCACCCGTAGATCACCGACGGGTACAGGTCCGCCGGCCCCTGGTCCTCACTGCGCACCATCACCGTGTACCCGGCGGGCTCCCAGACCGACCGCGGCTGGACCCGCACCCACACGAGCGCGCTCCGGTCGCTGGTCACCGCGCCGACAATCATCGCTCCCGGATGGTCTTGTACACCGTCGTGCAGAAGGTCGAAGGCCTTCTCGTAGGACGTCGAGCGGGCGTCCGCCACCACGACCGAGGCGCTCTCGCTGATCTTCGGGACGCCCGTCGGAGCCAGGAAGTGTGTGGTGGGGTGATCGTTCTGGAACTCGGGCTCAGGAGGCAGCAAGATAAGCCGGACCCGCACACCCTCATCTTCGGAGACCTCGGTCGCCACGGTCCTCGGGTTCACACCGTGCCGCCAGCGAAGTCCAGTCGGTCACGCAGCGAGGGAGAGAGGAGGTACCGGATGCCCTCCAGCGCCCCAATCCCCCAACGTCGCGAGGCATCCAAGTCCACCCAGTCGGGGGCGTCGTCCGAAGGGCTGTTGTCGGTGCGCAGGACGCGCCACCGCGTGGCTACCGGGTCGTCGGCATCGTCCAGGTCGTGCCCCAGCCGGACTAGCTGCGCCTCCCATCGCCCTACGACATCAGGGTCCGTCTCTCCCTGCCGTCGCGCCACGAGGTCCTCGACCGGACCGCGGCCGATATCGCGCGGATGGGTACCCGTCTCGCAGGCCAGGATGTAGAGCAACGTAGCCAGTCCGGCGGCGCCGTCGGCGAGTTCCCCGCCATCCGGATCACGTTCGTACGCGAAGGATCCGTCGGGCCATACCGGGCCGAGAATCTCGCGGGCGCGGTCCCATGCCGCTTGCCATTCCGCGGGACCGCCTGCGCCTTGCCACCGTCGCGACCGCTCGTCCAGCATCGTCATAGGTCGCATTCTGCCGTCTCAAGATGACCATCGACAGGACTTTCCGGGTCCTCGCCCGTGAGGCCAGCTCGGCGGAAATCACCGTCCTGCGGCCGTTTGAGCGTACGCCGGGCATGGGCGAAGCTCGCGCAGCTGACCTCAGGACAGCTGCGGGATGCTCAACGCCAGGTGGCCCCAGGAACCTGTCTGGTTCCCGGGGCCGGTGATGGTGAGGTCAGTTGTCGTCGCTACGCCGGTGCTGGCCGGTGCCGGTTTCGCTCTCGTCGTTCTTACGGCGGCGGGCGGCGTAGACGGCTCCGCCTCCGGCTGCGAGGAGAAGGCCGCCGGCTGCCAGGAGCCACCCGTTGGTGCTGTCGGCGCCAGTGTGGGCGAGGGAGCCTTCGGGCTTGACGTCAGGTGCGGTGGAGGTCGCGGTAGCGGTGCCGATCTCCGGGCTGCTGGAGGGGGATGCCGCATCGGTCGGCTCCCCGGTGCCGGTCGAGGGCGAGCCGGTCGGCGTGGGCTGGGAGGTGGGATCGCCGGTGGGCTTGGCCGTCGGCTTCCCCGTCGGTTCCTCGGTGGGCTTGGCCGTGGCCGCGTTCGTGAAGGCCGCGGTGGTCTCAGCTCCGGGCTTGGCCGTGATCTCCACCGGGGTGGTCTCCAGTCGGTAGCCGTCGGGGGCCTTGGTCTCGGTGGCGGTGTAGGCGCTGCCTGTCTTCTTGCCGACGGGGAGGGGGGCCTTGGCGGTGCCGTCCGGGCCGGTGGTGAGGGTGAAGGCGCCCTTGTCGTCCTTGGCGTCCTTCGGGGCGATGTTGACGATGGCTCCGGCCAGGCCCTTGCCTGTGGCCTTGTCGGTGACCTTGAGGGTGAGGCCGGCGGACTTGTACGGGTCGGTGATTGCCAGGACCTTGGGCTCGCCGGGTGCGACGACGACGTCCTGGTCGGGGACGGTGCCCAGCAGCGGGCTGCCGGAGGCGGTCTCCTTGAGGCGTACGACGCCGGGGGCGAGGTCGGAGAAGGCCAGGGTGCCGTCGGAGCCGGTCTTGCCCTCGGCGAGCGTCTTGCCCGCGGAGTCGAGCAGCTGGAAGGCGGCTCCGGGGGCGGGCTGGCCTTCAGGGTCCGTCTTGACGATACGCAGTCCGGCCTTGTCCGCCGGCGCCGGGGCGCCCTGGTCCTTGGGGGCTTCGGCGGACGGCGAGGGGGCTGCGGTGGCACTGGTGGCCGGGCTGGTCAGGACGGTGGCGGCAGTCAGAGCGAGTGCGGTGAACAGGAGGGGACGGTTCTTCATCAGGGTGCTCCGGGCGGGATCGTGCGGTGCGGGACGGTGTAGCGCGGGCTCCGAAAGCGGGGCCCGGCAGCGCGATGGGTCAGTTGGGGGCGTCGCCCGTACGGCGGCGGCGGTTGATCAGGTAGAGGCCGCCTCCTGCGGCGAGCAGGGCGGTGGCTCCGCCGGCCAGCCAGGTGGTGGCGTCGGCGCCGGTGTGAGCGAGGGATCCGGGCGGCGACGTCGGCGGGGTGGTGGCCGGGGGTGTCGCGGGCGGGGTGCTCGGGCTCGGCGGCGTGGTCGCGGTGGGCTTGTCGGCGAGGGTGACGGTGACGTCGGCGCCGGGCCGGGCGGTGAACGCGACCGGTGTGGCACCGAGTTGGTAGCCCTCGGGGGCCTTGGTCTCGCCGGCCCAGTAGCGGGTGCCCGCCTTGAGCGTGACGTCGAGGGAGACGGCCGCGGTGCCGTCGGTCCCGGTGGTGAGGCTGGTGATCACCTTGCCGGGGGTGTGCTTGCCGGTCTTGTCCGTCTCGTCGGCGCGGATGGCGATGACCGCGCCCGGCAGGGTCTTGCCGGTGTTCTTGTCGGTCTTCTTCACCGACAGGCGGGCCTTCTTGAACGGGTCGACGAGGTCGAGGGGGTTGGCCTGGGCGGTGCGTCCGGCGGTGATCGTGATGGTCTGCTCGGGGACCAGGTCGTGGACGGGGCTGCCGGAGGAGGTCTCGCGCAGCCGGTAGGTGCCGGCGGGGAGCTTGTCGAAGACGAGGCTGCCCTGTTCATCCGTCTTGCCTGCGGCGACCTGCTTGCCGTCGGAGTCCAGGAGCTGGAACGCGGCGCCGACCAGGCGGGTGCCTTCGGGGTCCTTCTTGCGGATCGTCACACCGCCGGTTTCCTCGCCGACGGTGATGGCGGCGGAGTCCTTGACGCTGGTGGTGCCCCCGGCGAGCAGCATCCGCTGGGCGGCCGGGTTCTTGGGCGTGAGGACCTGCAGCCCCATGGCGGGCAGCCCCTCGGCTGTCGCGGTGACGCTGGCGGTCCCGGGCTTCTCGGCGGTGAACTCCCAGGCGCCCGTGCCGTTGTCGTTGGTGGTGACCTTGCCGGATGCAGTGCCTGAGCCTGACTCGGCGAGCGTGACGGCGACCTTCGGGACCGGCGTGCCGGCGGTGGTGGTGACCTTCACCGCGACGGTGACCTTCGTCCCGGCGGTGGTGGTCTTCACCGACGGCGTGATCTGGAGGGTGTAGGGGCCCGCGAGCTTCTTGGCCTCGGCGACGTAGCCCTGGGCGAGGGTGCGGGCGGTCCGGGAGACGACCGGGTACGCCAGGCGCTGCTTGCCTCGGTCGCCGTCGAGGGCGTAGGTGCCGCCGGCCAGGTACTCGTACACCACGGCGTCGACCGCGGCGGCCTGGGCGTTGTCGCGGGTCTGCCCGTACTTGCCGATCACATAGGCGGCCTGGGCCAGGTTCTCCTTGGTGACGGGCTTCCCGGTCACCGACGACGTCCAGGACGGGACCGGCTGCGGGTCGCCGTAGCCTCCGGCATCGGCCGGGCCCTTGCGTTCAGGGTCGGCGCAGTAGGTCTCGGTGTCGCCGTGGACGGCCGGTCCGGGCGGGCCGTAGGCACCGATGTGGCTGGAGGCGGCGTGTCCCTCGGAGTCGGGGATGGTGTAGCCGGGGCCCAGCACCACGGAGGCTTCCGGG